>CAZNQT010000250.1:0-7218 GCA_964574885.1 uncultured Pirellulales bacterium | reverse complement strand
GCTTGGGCCAGACGTATTTTTCGTTCCAGGCCCGGGCGTTTTTACTGGCATCCAGATCGGGGGGTAAATTGTCGCCTCCCATCCGCAATTGAATATCATCCACCCAGCAGCCGGCGTTTTCGTTACGACGTATAATGCTCAGAAAAGAACCTTCATGCAAACCGGGAGTACGGAAAAAATTTCCTTCGCGATAGCTGTCTGTGTACCAGAAAAGGACTTTGCTTCCATCGGGACCCTCCCAATAACAAGGGCGGGGAATGGCCTTATCCCGATACCACAGGAATTGCGCGTGAATCGAATTTGCACGAAATGCCACTTTTTTTATCCCCGCTTCCACCAGAATCTCCGGTAAGGACCACATATAACCGGGAACGTCATCGATCATCACCGTATCGATGGGAACCTGGTATTGCCGACGCAGATCCTGCGCATAATACAAACAACGGATCAGTTCTTCGTGCCCGACCAGTTCGGTCGGCATATTGAGATAAAATCCACAGATTTCAATTCGTCCTTGACGGACAAATTTCATGAATGTGTCAATTTCCTCCTTGCTGTGTCGATCGATGTAATTTTTCATCAAACCGGTGACTTCTACCGTCCATCGGTATCGGCTCTCGGTGGGCCAATCCTTGGTTTCTTCGCAATACTGCACCGCCTTTTCCATGTCGTCGGACAACTGTTGAATGATTTTAGGCTGAAGATCGGTGTAACCTACGTCGAAATGGGTGTGCGGTGTCATATAAAAGGTCCAATGGCGTGCGGGCGTAAGTGCCAATCGTGATTGCAATGTCTTACCAATCGATGTTTGAAAGCGGACCTGTAAATCCAAAGGTTTCCTGGGCTCCGATATCGAAATCTCGTAATATCCGTTCTTGATCTGCTTGGGTATAACCTCCACGGTTTTGTTTATTTTGCTCCCGAGAACCGTAATCTCCCCGGCTACCGGTTCCGCGGATCTTTCTAACACAGTTCGAATTTTCACTAATCGTTCGGGACCACGTGCGGTTTGGAGCACAAAGGGTGTGGTTTGTACCTCGAGTTGGAGAGCTTCACGCATCCGCGCAAGGAGTTTTTCCTTCTCCTGCGCCATACCTTGACGAAATTTTGCCACGGTTTCTTTACTCCAGGAGGCCCGAAACGAACGAAACCGAACGATGCTGTTATCATCCGCATAAAGACCCACCTGACCGGCTTTAGTATTTGACGCTCGTTTGCTAAGCTGCCATCGAATCGGTTCCTTCTCCGAGGCAGGCCAAAGCTTGGCCTGGATCACATCGTCGATAGCTGCTACCTTAAAATGATACCAGGGTCCCCGATTAAGGGAGAGTTTCCTCTCGCCGCTTTGCCGTAGAGTTACGGAATTATGGTCATAACGCAATAATTCCAATACTTGCTCGCGATCATAATAGCGGACTACGTAACACGAGGGGTCCTTTTGGGCGCGAAGTATGATTCCGATGTTTTTTCGGTCCGAATCTCCCAACTGAAATTCGGTATCGACTATAATATCGGATACCGGTGAAATCTTTACGATCCGCCCCGTAGTAATACCCGAACCGGTGCTGGTAAACATACCATCCTGAAACGTCCATTTCCCTGGTTCGAAATACGGTTGCCAGTTATTTCGGTTTTGAGTAAAATCTTCCTGAAATGTATCACCAGGTATTTTCGCCAAAAGGAAAGGAGAAAAACTGATTAGAATGATAATAACGAAATGGGATTTTATTCGGCGGCTTACACGTAACGAGACAACCATGTTCGTATCTCCCAAATGTTATAACTTGTATTGAGTTAATATATTATAGGTAAGGGTAATTATTCCGTGACGGCTTTCCAGACCGTAATGACGCGTGAGGGTTCGTCCCCGACTACATAGCCACGGTGTTCCAACCCCGCGGGAATGTAGAAAGCATCGCCGGTGCGAAGCAGTTTTTTCTTTTTATCCTTTATCTCAAATTCTAAGTTCCCCGAAACGATATAGCCGGCAATGTCATTATGGAAAGAGGAAAAGGGCGGCATCGTATTGACAGGATGAATGATCTCATCCATCATCTCAAATTTAACCTCTTTACGCTTGGGAAAGATGACGGTCAAAGTGCGGTCCTGATCGCTAATTACCTGCATGTGTTCGCGTTGATAGATAGGCCCTTCCTGCTCCCCGCCGGCGCCGTTAAAAAAGGAAGCCATATCTAGATCGAGGGCATTTACGATATTTTGTAAGGTTGCGACATTCGGAGAAGATTTCCCCCGCTCGATGCAGGAGATGACCGCCGGAGTGACTTTGGCCATGTCGGCTAATTTACGAATCGTTAAGCCGCAACGCTTGCGTAAGGCTCGGATGTGGTAGCCAATATTATCCTCAACTTTTACTGTTTTATTAGCGGACGATTTAACCAGAGTCGGCCCTGTATGCATTTTTTACTATCCTTTATTAGTTAAACTATATACTAATAATTAGTTGTAAATTCCATAAATTCTTGTTAATAATAGGTTTATAGAACTTCAACACCACGGTCTGACGCATTACGCTGTTAAACACAATAAAAATTGTGCGAAAACCATAAATCTGCAAACGAACATTCAACTTTCAAACTTAAAGCATGGTACGCCCAAATAGCACATCATTTCTTTTGACAAATGTTAATTTAACTATATATTAACGTAATAAAATGAGTAATGCAAGTAAAATTCCTACTATGCCCTTGCTTTTTTCGCTGCCAGGTTAAAATTTCATAAATCCTTAAATATGCGTCAATTACATTCATATCCCAACATGTGAAAATATAAAAAAATTCGTTTTAACGACAACACGTGATATAAAGTTGTTAGGATTTATCCCCATTTTTTTTGTTAATTTTGAAAAATTACGTAACTCTTTGTGACGATAGGTATTACGTAAATTACGCCAAAAAATTATTTAAAAAATTAACCGAAAATACCTTGCATTACCTATATTTGTTATGGTAAAATGAACCTGTATTCGGAAAAGTTTATAATTGTATTCGCGGACAGGCAGGATAATTGATGTCAAATGTCTTTTTTTCTGATTATAAAATTTCATACTGCAATAATGAAATTCTCTTAGCAGACAAAGGTAATGTACAGGTTTAGATACTGATTTTCTCAGCTATATGATAATTGACAAATATAGTTCGTTATTAGAGATTTTTCCCCGAAGACGGAGAAAGGAGGAGATTTTATATAGGAACTGTAAAACGTGGGTAAAAGTCTGTGCAAATCGTTAGTTTTAGCAAATGATTAAATTTCTCAGCAACGAGTGGAAAAGAAAACCTTTTATGAGTATGGGAGGAAAGTTATGAAACGAAAAAAATTGGTTTTAGGATTAATCGCGGTTATCGCTTTTAGTATGGCGGTTCGTACCTGGGGAGCAGAACCAGTGGTGGTGGAAGGAATCGACGATGGGTGGATTCGGGAAGCCGATCCGACGCACGCATTATATGAGGCAGATGGCATTTCCGTCTGGTCCAGTTACTCCCCCGATGGCGCCAGGCGCTATGGTTTGTTAGAATTCGATCTGAGCAGTCTCAGTGGGCAGACCTTTTTATTTGCCGTGTTGGATATGTATTCTCCCATACACGGTTACTCAGACTACGAAGCGCCGATAAAGCAAAGCGCATACGTTATCGACTGCTCCAGCGGCACTCCTTTGTTGAGTTTGAACTGGAACAGCTACATGTCGGAGAAAGACGCGGGCAAACAGGCCTTGGAAATCCTTGGCGCTTACGATTTACCGGCAGCCAATACGGATCCCAGTCAACAAGACCAGTACGTACCCAGTTACAGCAGTGTCGCGGACATGGCGAAGATCCAAGCAGCGATTGACGGTAATGGCAAGTTGAGTCTGGTGTTCATTGCTGCTGAAGACGGAACGAATTATGGGCAATCGTGGGGCGATGGGGAAGCTACCTGGGTGGCAAATCCTCCTTGTCTTTCACCACGGCTCAAGCTTTATACAGAGAGACCGGGCGGCCCAGTCACTAATGTAAGTCCAGCAGATGGAGCCAGCTTTGTTCATCGCGACGTGATTCTGGACTGGGACGCATCGCCACCGTTTTATAATGAACCGCCCACGTACACGGTTTATATTGATACCGATCGCGATCCGAACAACGGAACGATAGTAAACATAAACGATTCGGAAGTAACGAGTTACGATCCGGATCTGGCGTTTAACACCAAGTTCTGGTGGCGGGTGGACGTAACGGATCCGAACAACGGCAGTCCAGCAACCTATAAGGGCCAGACCTGGTCGTTCACGACGGAGCCGGTAGGGATATATCTACCGACATCCAGTGAAATCTGGATTCGGGAATCCGATCCGGATAGATCCTACGAAGATGACGCCATCTGGGTGGCAAATACTACTGCAGAAGGGGAACTACGTTATGGTCTCATTGGATTCGATGTGAGCGGCTTTACCGGTCAGACTGTCCATGATGCCTACCTGCAATTGTATTCCGCTAATGTCGGCGATAATAGCGGTGAGTTACAACAGGATGCTTACGTTATCAGCTCAACCGGCAGTATTGCTTTGGAAGATTTGACCTGGAATACCTATATGAAAGAGAAAGATCCCAATAAGATAGCCCTGGGCGGTTTGGGCGTCTATGATTTACCAGATTTTGATTCCGATCCTTCTCAGCAGGATGCCTATATATGGAGCCAGCAGGCCACCCCAGCCGACCTGGCTCTGCTTCAGGCAGCCATCGATGGTAACGGACAGTTCTCAGTAAACGGTATGTTCTATATGGTACTCATTGCCAAAGTTAGTAATGATCCCTACGCAAGGATGTGGGGTGATGGCGCTTATGGACCGGGTGGGCCTCAACCGAGACTTATCCTCCAAACGGGCGCAGCGTTGAATCCCACGCCGCCTGACGAAGCCCCCGACGTGGATCCCGGTGTGGTAATGAGCTGGGAGGTGTATCCTGAACTTTATAGCGAAACACCGACGTTTACGGTTTATCTGGACGACGATCCCGATTTGAGCGATGCGACGCCGATTGACAACGGTACCAGCACAAGTTACGACCCGACGCCGGATCTTAATTACGAGACTCCCTACTGGTGGCGAGTGGACGTAACGGATTCTAACTTTGGCGATCCGATCACCTACCCCGGCACGGTTTGGACGTTTACGACCAAAAACTTCTATGAGAAACCAACGCTGATTAATCCGCAGCCTACCGATGATCTGGACGTGGATGACGTCCTGCTGGAGTGGTCGCATCCCGATGCCGGGGAGGCGGGCGTGGAATTTAAGATCAGTTATGGATTAGCCGGCTTCCCACTGACCGAGGTAGCGACCGTAAGCTCGACCAGCTACGATCTGGGCGCCAACGTGACACTGGAATGGGGAACGGTTTATAATTGGCGAATTGATGTGGTGGTTAACAGCGTTGTGGAACGAGAAGGCGATGTGTGGAGCTTCACCACGCATACGCTGCAGTGTATCCATTCGCCCCATGATGTAACGGGACCGGATGGCGTACCGGACTGCTTCGTCGATCTTTTTGATTTTGCCTCCTTCGCTTCCGACTGGCTGAAGTGCGGCATCGACCGTGACCTGGGCGACTGCATCTGGCCACGGCCGGGACCGGAAGGTTTAGAAGCCTCCGCGGAAGTCTGGATACGCGAACTGGCACCCGATAGCGTCTATGAAAACGATCTGATTTCCGTGTGGTCAAGCTATAACGACCATTATCAAGACGCCGGTTACAAGCGTTACGGGCTGATCGAATTCGACCTGAGCGGATATACAGGCCAGACGGTTTCCAGCGCGAAACTGTATCTGTGGTCGTTTGGCAGCGCGCAACCAATCAAACAGGAAGCCTATAAGATCGTTGACAATATCACCATGCCGGCGTCGTGGAATTCGTATATGCTTGAAGGCGATCCGAATAAAGTAGCGTTTGAATCGTTTGGCACGTACGACTTACCGGCCGGTAGCGGCGCGCCGTCCCTGCAGGACGCTTATGCGGCCAGCGGCGAAGCGTCGTCGGCGGACTTGGCGTTGATTCAATCGGCGATCGACGGCGACGGTGTACTGCGAATCGTGCTGATTGCCGCAGAAGACGGGACGGATTATCGCATTGATTGGGGCGACGGGCCTGACGGATACGACGGTGGAAATCCGTTGTTAGACGCGAAGTTCAATTAGCTTTAATTTGCCGTACTTGACGGAAGATAGTTGCGGACATTCATCCCACGACACTCATACGGGCGTCGTGGGGTGAATTCCTACCAAGGAAAGTGAGATTTTAAAATATGAGCATAGGCCCCAAAAATTCTTCATGGAGGCTAAGTATGGGAAGGAGGTGGAATTGGGAGAAAATGGTTAGCAAAAAGGCTTTGGCGCCGGGCCAAAGCAGAGAAAACGTGTTTCATGGTATTTTTCAAAGGAGAAGTAAAATGGGAAAACCTGAGATTTTAAAGTTTTTTTGTGTATTGCTTTTGCTTTGCCTGAGCAGTATTGCTTCGGCGAGTACGTGGACCAATGACGGCGGGGATCAATTGTGGACCAATCCGGCCAACTGGGATACCCCTGATATCCCTGATAGCGGTCAACACGCTATCATTTGGAACGATTTAGGGAACGGCCCCATTCTTGACAGCGCAGGCCTGTTATGTAACATTCTGGCTATGGGGGAATATACGGTCGCCGGTGAAGCCACGATGAATAGCGGTGATTTGACAGCCTCCAGTGCGTTAATTGGCGATGACACGGATAGTTTCGGAAGATTTACCATGAATGGCGGATCCGTGGCGTTAAGCGGGACAAGACTTGGCTCCCTGAGCGGTGCGTCGGGAGAACTCATCATGAATGGCGGCACGTATGCAGACGCCGGCATATTTGACATCGGTTACTACGGCAGCGGATACCTGCAGATGAATGACGGGGCCAGCTTAACTGCCGGCTCCTTCCGATTGCAGTCAGACGCCCCCGCAACCTCCATAGCCGATCTTTTGGGAGGCACCATTGACGTGGCGGGTTACTTTGGGATTCTGGCAGACTACCGATCCAACACTGAAACATATTTAAACATCGAGGAAGGCGTATTGACCATAGACGGCGATGTCATCGGCGATGGAACGGAAACCGACGCCGCCACGAGGACCTCGATTATGTGGTTGGTTGACCATGATTACATCATTGGTTACGGCGGTACGGGAACGGTACTATATGACTACGAC
>CAZNQT010000249.1:0-7267 GCA_964574885.1 uncultured Pirellulales bacterium | reverse complement strand
CAGGTAGGTTCTCACCGGTGTGGGACAGCCGGTCGATCCTGTCCCGGCAAGACCGATCACCAGGGAATAGCCCTGTACTTTCACTGCTTGATAACCGACTAACTCGCAAAGCGATCCGACTGTACCCTGGAAAATTTTGTTTTCCTCAACCTTGGTAGGTTCCGGGGCGGTTCGGGAAGATGGTTTACAACCACAAATAATTGATAATAAAAGGATTAGGGTTAGATATCGGTACATCGGTTTATTACTACCCCACAAGTTTTCCTGGCTGATTCGGAAGCGTCGCTCCGCCTGATTGCCACAGTTGCTATCTCCACGTTTTTATAGTTTATCGGACTGCTAACATCGGCCTCTTGAATCCATCCCTTCCACCGGGTTGAACCCGACCGGAGGATAGCAACTCCTTCTATAATTAGCAGTTACGAATACCTCGGTCAAGTAAAATTATCGGAACTCACAAGCTTACATTAAATAACTACTATATATTGTGCCGGAAATACATTTCTACTCAACAGATATGGATTTTCCGATTTTCTTTTCAACAATTTTTCTCACACTGTTTCTCCATTTCTTACTACAAATTCCATCACCAATATTCTGGGCCTACCAGCATGATGCAGCCAAACGGCGTCTTCCGATTGGCGAGAGACGCAGGGATGATTTTCGAGTCAATTATAACCGAAAATTGAAGCTGGAATTTAGTCACCAAAGATGCGGAACGGTTATGTGTGGATTTAGCGAAGCGACTAGTGGTAGGCGGTTGAGCGAGGGATCACAATGTTGCTTCGACCAGCCAAGATGGGGCGATTTGAAACAGAGATCCTCACGCAGCCAAACAATCTTAAGGTGTTGATAAACCTACAACGGTTACTTTGGCTACACCTGCTACCATCCTTTTTATTGCTACAACCAATTCGGGGACGTAGCAGGTGAATTGCTGCGATACGGTAATGTTCACCGTACGGATGACTGGCTATAAGTTCTGGTACCGGCAGTGAACCGGTATCGAGATGAAGATATCACTATGACGTCCCTGAGGCTTGAAAAAACCGAGATCGACAGCAGCATCGGCCGCAGGCATGTAAAAGGACCTTGTCTAGCTCTGGCCGATTGAGTAAAATAATCATAGAGTGGTTTGGCGAAGTAGCCAAATGGAAATATACAGTGCTATATGGAAAATCTCAGATTACGAATACTGCCTCCTGAGTAAATGAGGACCATTAAAGTCGATGAAATCCCCAAAGAAGTTCAAGTGGTTTATTTTTTTGATTCTGTCGATGATGATTTCTCTGTGCGCCGTGGAAATTGTCGTTTCGGTATATTATTTTCAGACCCGATCCCGATATCACTGGTCGATGCACTATCTCTGGGATGAGTTCGAGAGGATTCTCTACCGGAATATTCTGCGGGTAAATACGAAGATTGGCATTTTCAAGGAAGATCCCGAACTTGGATATGACCACAAGTGTAATTCAAAAGGCATCCACAATGATTGCGATTTTAAAGTCACCTATACGATCGGACCGGAGGGAGAACGTTTTAGTCCCAAACCGGCTCAACCCGTGGGACGCATACTCATATTAGGCGGATCATTCGCTTTCGGAGTGGGAGTGAATGACGACGAAACGTTCCCGTACCTGTTAAGTCAACACTGGCCTGATTGGCACATTGTCAACAGATCCGTCATGGGCTGGGGAACGTCGCACGCATATATTGTGCTGTCCAGGGCTTTAAAAAGCGACCATCCCCCTGATATCGTCATCTATGCCATGATCCCACATCACATCACGCGCAACTATATACGAAAAAGCTGGGTGAAGTTCATTACGAAATGGGGCTTTAAACACCCCCACTTTGAACTCGTTGACGGGAAACTGGAGTTCCAGGGAATCATTACTTTGGACCAAAGTCAGGAGGATTATCCGGGAATGCGCCAAAAAGAAATCGAACTCACTAAGGCATTTCTGGCGAATATGCACCGTCTCTGCGCTGAAAAGCAAATCCCATTTGTAGTCATCCTCCTGAATGGAATGCCCCCATATAGCATAACCAAGGTTCTGGCGGACAACCATGTCGGGGTGATAGATTTATCCGAAATGAAGCTGGAAAAGTTTCGCTTTGATACGCATCCTAACCGCAATGACCACAAACGGATTGCAGAAGCTATCGAAAAATCTTTCCTCCCTGAATTATTAGAATTAAAAAAGCGGTAACATTTTGAGCCGCACGAAAAATAAAGCCAACATGCTCACCATTATAAAAATCTTCTCTGGTAATTTATAATGGAACCAAATGTGGAAAACAGGCAAAACACACAGAAAAACACTAATATCCTGGGTATTTCCGCCTTCTATCATGATAGTGCCGCCGTGTTGCTGCGGGAGGGTGAAATTCTCGCCGCCGCTCAGGAGGAACGCTTTTCCCGTAAAAAACACGATTATCGTTTCCCCATCCACGCCGTCAATTACTGCCTCCAGGAAGCCGGTATCCATGCCCGCGACCTGGATCACGTCGTCTTTTATGACAAACCCCTGTTAAAATTCGAACGCATTCTTGAGACCTTCATCGCCTTTGCCCCGCGCGGTTTCAGGCAGTTCCTCGTCGGTATGCCCCTTTGGCTCAAACAAAAACTGCACCTGCCCCGCGAGATGGACCAGGCCCTGAACCATGAATACCAGGGCCGCTATATCTTTACCGAACACCATGAATCCCATGCTGCCAGTGCTTTTTTCCCCTCTCCCTTTGACGAGGCCGCTATTTTGACTCTCGACGGCGTGGGCGAATGGGCCACCGCCTGTATGGGAATCGGACGACAGAACAAAATCGAACTCCTCCGGGAAATGCACTTTCCCCACTCGCTGGGGCTGCTGTATTCGGCCTTTACCTATTTCACCGGCTTCCGGGTGAATTCCGGTGAATACAAACTTATGGGCCTGGCGCCTTATGGCGAACCGCGATATTACGACCTCATTCTCGAAAAGATTCTCGACCTCAAAGACGACGGCTCCTTCCACATGAATATGGACTACTTCGGCTACTGTAATTCAAATTATATGACCACCCGAAAATTCGACGACCTGTTCGGCGGCCCGCCCCGCAAACCCGAAACGCCTCTTTCTCAGCGGGAGATGGACATCGCCGCTTCCATTCAGAAAGTCACCGAGGAAATCATGCTCCGCTGTGCCCGCTACGCCCACGAACAGACCAAAATGGAGAATTTAGTCCTGGCCGGAGGCGTCGCCTTGAACTGCGTCGGCAATGGCCGCATCCTCCGCGAAAGCCCTTTTGAAAACATCTGGATTCAACCTGCCGCCGGCGATGCCGGTGGCGCCCTCGGCGCCGCGCTGTTCGTTTGGTACCAACTCCTCGGTAATCAACGTAAAAACACCGGACAAGATATGCAACATGGATCTCTCCTGGGGCCGGCGTTTACCGACCGGCAGATTTGTCAATTTCTCGATTCCATTGGTGCAAAATATCATTCCTTTGACTCGGAAGAGGAACTGATTCAAAACGTTGCCGAACTCATTGAAAACGAAAAGGTCATCGGCTGGTTCCAGGGACGCATGGAATTCGGACCGCGGGCGTTAGGTTCGCGCAGCATTATCGGCGACGCCCGCAGTCGAAATATGCAATCGGTCATGAATCGAAAAATCAAATTCCGCGAATCCTTCCGTCCCTTTGCCCCCAGCGTCTTGCGCGAACACGTCGCCGACTTCTTCGAAATGCACCGCGACCAGGATAGTCCCTATATGCTTCTAGTCGCTCCAGTCAAAAAAGAAAAACGCCTGCCCGTGGACGCCGAGCTGAAAAAATTGCATGGGATCGACCGCCTTAAAGTCCAACGCTCCGATGTGCCCGGGATCACCCATGTGGACTTTTCCGCTCGCGTGCAGACCGTGGATCAGGATCGCCACGGTCGTTATTATAAACTACTCCGGGCCTTCAACCAGAAAACCAACTGCCCCGTGATCATCAATACCAGCTTTAATATCCGCGGCGAACCGATCGTCTGCACCCCCGAACACGCCTATCGCTGTTTTATGGCGACCAATATGGACGTACTGGTCCTCGAAAAACAACTGTTACTGAAATCCGAACAACTCCAGGCCAAACCACATGAAGTCGATGAATACCTTGCCCAATTTGACCTGGATTAGTATTATGGAAAAATGTGCCACGGGAATCTCAGCCGTGCTCACTCGTAATAAGAGTACGTATTGATATGGCCCTAATCGACGTAAATTGGAATCCGGATCATAACGAACTACGAAAGTTCGGCGGAATTTCTATGGTCATGCTGTTCCTGATCGCCCTGATATGCTTCTGGTTCGACCGCTTGGCCGTAGTGGGATCTTTATGCCTCTGCGCCGCCGGGCTGGTCATTTTTATTCTCAGCCGGATTTCTAGCAAACTGATAAAACCAATTTACCTCCTGCTATATGCGATAGCTTTGCCGATCGGATTGGTTCTGACCCTGATTCTGATGGCTGTTGTTTATTTTCTTATTTTCACTCCCATTGGTTTAATCTTCCGTCTGATCCGCCGCGACCCGCTCCGGCGTCAATTCGATTCCCAAACCAAAACCTACTGGGACCCCCACCGCAACCCCGATTCACTCCAACGCTATTTCCATCAATTTTAGCGATACCCCGGGAGTACGTGTATATGCCCGAAGAAGAAAAACAAAATGACAAGCAGGATTTTGAAGCCCTTAGCCGGCAAGAACGCAGCAATATTGCGGCGGAATTCTGGCAATTCCTGAAACACAATAAAAAGTGGTGGCTGTTGCCTATCATCCTGGCGTTGTTGTTATTAACCTTAATCGTAGTCGCCGGCGGCACTCTGGGACCCTGGATCTATCCGCTACTGTGACAATGAATGGTATGGTTCCGCGAAGCGTTACTGAAACCGGAGTGATTCGACTCCATCTCCTATCGGTCTGACATGCGAAAACGCAAATGGGAATTCATAGTAAACCGATTTATGGCAACCGATATGAATTTCTCTTAAAATCGTATCCCCAGACTCAGCGTTATTTCCTGGAAATACAGGTCAGGTTCCAGGCCCGATACTGAACTATCGAAATAGTGCCAGCGATAATCTACGCGGATAACCGGATTGCCCTGGTCGCCCAGCAGGAATTTTATCCCGCCGCCCACGTTGACATCCCAGGCAGGCTCATTGTCCACCTTTTTGTAATCCGTATCGAAGATTCCCAGGCCGGTACCTATGGTTGCATAGGGTCTAACTCGTCCATCCGCCAAGGCGTTGCCCACGGGATACCAGAGGAAGTTGACATCACATAATAGAACCGAGGCATCATGAGCGGACGGTAGATCGGCGGCCGGGTCGGCTTTCAGGTCCACATCTGCCAAAACCGCCGCCACCATAACTTCCAGACCCACGTATTCCTGGTCGGCGCCCAGCCTCGCACCAATGAGCCAACCCTCATCCATCTCCACCTTGACCCGTTCCCCTTCCACCCGTGTGTCCAACAAGGTATTGGAACTGAAGAAGCCGCTCGTAAAATAAGCCTGCCAATCGGTTTTCCCTTCGGTTTGCCCCTCGGGCTCGTCGGCAAACTGACCCAAGGCCGGTGATAATCCCACGGTTATCAGCACTAAAATCATCCCTGTCATGCTTGTCGTTAACTTCATTTGGTCTCTCCTGCTATTCACGGCTTGGTACAGCCTTTCCGCCACCTAAGTTTCATTATCATAAATTTCTGCAACCGGATTGAAAAGTAAAATCTATCCCGGTTGGGCAATACCCCAACCCTGCCGGCTCAAAGGCTTTATCTACTCTAGCTATTTTCGACTATTGGCCCAATGGTTGTCCATAAAAAGCATTTTCCCGCCTTTTACTACCGATCTTCTTTTTCGTATTGTCAATCGATTCGGGATTCGAATTTTATTAGTCTGCGTCGTAACCAGGAAAATGATCCACAATCCGACTTGTCCTATGATTAACCTTAAACTCTTATAAATAAGATATTTATATAAAATCTCCCTCTGCGTTCTCAGCGTACTCTGCGGTGAAAAATTTTTCAAAAAAATATTCTGGCATTTCCCGAATTTTGGCGATAATACCTTCGTGGATACCGAACAAAAACTGAACATCCTGGCCGATTCCAGCAAATTCGACCTCGCCTGTGCCTGCAAATACCATGATGAGCCTGGTCGCGTCCGCGGTCCTGAAGGCCGCTGGATCTACCCCGCCACCCTGCCCGACGGTCGCAAGGTCTTCCTCCTCAAAACCCTACAGTCCAACCACTGCGTCAACGACTGCTCCTACTGCCCCTTCAATAACTCACACGACCTACCCCGCTGCACTCTCCTGCCCGATGATCTGGCCCGCACCTTTATCCAACTCCGCGATGCGAATCTGGTCAGTGGATTATTCCTGTCCTCCGGCGTCTGCCATCAGGCCGATGCCACCATGACAAAAATGCTCGCCACCGTCGAACTACTCCGAAAAAAATATAAATTCCGGGGTTTTATCCATCTTAAGATCCTGCCCGGTTCCAGCGACGCAGTCATTGAACAGGCCGTCCGTCTGGCCACCCGGGTCTCCATCAATATCGAAGCTCCCAACGCCCCCCGCCTGGGAAAACTATCCTCTAAGAAACGGTTCTACGAAGACATCCTCTCCGCCATGCGCTCGATCCACCGCTACAAACAGGAACTCAAACCCAAATGTGGCCAGACTACCCAGTTCGTCGTCGGCGCCGCCGGCGAATCCGACCGTGAAATCGTCACCACCACCTCGCGCCTCTACGAAAAATTCCAACTCGAACGCGTCTATTACAGCGCCTACCAGGATTTCACCACTTCCCCCCGTTCTATCCAGCCGACGTTATTCGACGACATGCCCTCCAAACAACTCCGTAATCCTGACGACATCTTTATGCGAGAACATCGCCTCTATCAGACGGAGTTCCTGCTCCGCAAATATAAGTTCGGTCGTGAAGACATTTACTTCGACGAAAATGGCAACCTTTCCTTATTGACCGATCCGAAAAAAATCTGGGCCGAGCGCCACCCCGAATTCTTCCCCGTCAACCTCAACCACGCCAACCGCCATCAACTCCTCCGCGTCCCCGGCATCGGCCCCCTCGGCGCCAGCCGCATCCTCAAGGCCCGCCGCTTCCATTCCCTCCGCTCCCCCACCGACCTCAAACCCCGCAAAATCCCCCCCCACCCCGGCGCCCCCGAAAACCGCGTTTATTGAACGCCCGGTCCAACCCCGTTCCCCCCACAGCCAA
>CAZNQT010000248.1:0-7287 GCA_964574885.1 uncultured Pirellulales bacterium | reverse complement strand
ACGCCCAATTCCTCCAGGAGATTCAACACGGACTCAATTGCTCCCCCTTTGAGGCAGAAGCTGTCTTGGAGGTAGTGAAGGAAGAGGACGAGGGGAGGGTACGAGTACGAAGGAATTGCGGGTGCGAAACAAAGCAAAAAAAGAAGAAAAATCCCCTTGACCAGCTCCGGTTCATAGAATTTCACGGATTTTTGTTAGCTCTAAGCTATAGGCTATAGGCTGTAAGCTAAAGAAGAGTTTTGAGTTGTGAGGAAAAAGCATGAACTTGTATATAAATACAGATGGAATATTGGAATTGGTGCGGTAAAATAGCGAATCAGTGACGAAATTTAAATAACGAAGAAACAACGGGTATGATGAAGGAGCATTATGGTGAACCAGTACAGATATTTCATAGCAATGATAACTACGTTTGTTTTGGTGAATTTCGTGGCGGCGGAAGAGGTGCAAAATATGGGGGCATTAGAGAACCAGTTTCGGCAGTTGCCGATGGAGGCGCGTCGGTTGACGGGGCCGTTGTTCTGGCTGCACGGGGACGAGAGCAAAGAACGGCTGGAGATGTATGTCGAAAAGGTGGCTCAGGGGGGCAACGGGTGCTTTACGGCGGAGTCGCGGCCTCACAACGACTGGCTGGGACCGGGATGGTTTCGGGATCTGGGAATCTGTCTGGAAGCGGCCAAGAAAAATAATCTGAAGATGTGGATTTTCGACGAGCGCTGGTGGCCCAGCGGCGAAGTTGGGGGCAAGGTGCCGCAGAAATATGCCAGTAAGTATATGCAGACCAAGTTAATTGACGTAACTGGTCCCAAGCGGATCGTACAAGAAATAGCTACGGATAAGTTGATCACGGTCCTGGCCGGCAGGGTTTCAGGCGAAGGTATTGAGGGCGCCAGTCTGATCGATCTGACGAATCAGCTTAAAAACAATCAACTTACTTGGAATAAGCCGTCGGGCCGTTGGAAGGTAATGATCTTTACCTGGGGTTACGCCAAGTGGCGGAATAATCGCTATCTGGTCGATGGCGTCAGTCGGGATGCGGTCGATTGGTATATTCAAACGGTGTATCAACCGCACTACGATCGGTTCGCCCAGGAATACGGTAAAACCATCAAGGGATATTTTTACGACGAACCGGAGACGCCGGGAGATTGGGGCACGGAAGTGATTCCGATGCTCAAAGAACGCGGCATCGACTGGAAAAAAGCGTTGGTGGCATGGAAGTTTAAGTTGGCGGGCGAGGAGCAGATCGCCGCGAAATATCAGTATCAGGACGCCCTGGCGGAAACGTGGGGCCGGTTGTTGTTCGGCGGTATTGAGACATGGTGCCGGGACCATAAGGTTACATCGATCGGCCATTTCCTGGAACATCGGCAGGAGTATCTGCATCCCCGGCTGTGTGCGGGCAATATGTTCCAGTTGCAAAAATACAGTGATATGGGTGCCATCGATGCGGTGTTCAAACAATTTGTTCCCGGTCGCAAGGATAACACACTCTATCAGACTCCTAAAATCGGCAGTTCGATCAGTCACGTCTATGGCAAGAAGGATGATTTGTCGATGGTGGAGATTTTCGGGGCGCGGGGGCAGGACCTGAGTTATCCTGAGATGAAGTGGTGGACGGATCGGATGCAGGTGTGCGGAATCAATTTTCATATTCCTCATTCCTTCAATCCCCGCTCGCCTTTCGATCGCGACTGTCCGCCGTATTTTTATGACAGCGGCTACGAACCGCGTTGGCCTTTGTATCGGGTGTATGCTAATTACACCGCTCGGCTTAGTCTGATGCTGCATGGCGGCCACCATGTATGCCCCGTAGCGTTTTTATTCCTGGGCAACAGTTATCACGTTGGTAAAAGTGTTCTTCCCGAACAAATGACTACCGCGCTGCAGGACGCGCTGTTCGATTGTGATTGGTTGCCCTACGATGTTTTCGAAGATAAGGTTACCATTGCCAAACAGCAACTGCATCTGTATCAGGAACGTTATAAGATTTTGATTGTGCCGGCGGCCGAGGTGATCCCTTACGGAACGCTCGCCAAAGCAAAAGCATTTTACGACGCCGGCGGAGTAGTAATTGGATATGGAATGCTGCCGACTCAATCCGCGACTCCGGGCAAGACATCCAAGGAAATTGCCCAATTGCGCCATGGAATCTGGGGTGCAAATCCCGATTCAGGTTTGAAACTTTGCCAATCTAACAGCGCGGGAGGGCGAAGTTATTTTCTGCCGGCGGAACCGACGCCCGAGCAGATTCAGCAGGTACTTACCGCAGATGCGGGAATACATCCGACGCTCGAAGTGCTTTCCGGCGAGACGGATCATTGGCTGCACGTACTGCACCGGGTCAAATTGGATCGTGATGTTTTTCTGATTTGTAACATGCAGCATGAAGGAAAAACCAAAGAGTTTCGCCTGAGAGCTCATGCGCAGGGAGTGCCGGAATGCTGGGACGCCATGCGCAATGAAATTACCTCGCTTTCGTTTGAGCGAATAGATAATCAAACGGTGGATTTTTCTTTACGCCTGGAACCGCTGGAAAGTGTTTTAATCGTATTTCAGCCCCAGGCCATCGAGCGACCGTTACGGCCAAGGCCTGACGATGCGTCGGGTAAAAAAATGTTGATGGTGAAACGTGAAAAATACTCGGTTCCGGAACTGAAAATTCCCGAGAGGGAGGAAACGAAACCAATATTACCTCTCAAGGAATGCCATTGGGTTTGGTATAATGAAGGCGAGCCCCGCAGCGCCGCTCCCGTCGGCACCCGATATTTTCGCAAACAAATTATCATACCTTCCGGTGTGCAAATTGACGAGGCATACTTTCGTCTGACGGCGGATAACGGTTTCGTGCTGTATGTGAACGGCCGGGAAGTCGCACGCGGCGATAACTGGATGACGACCCAACTGATTGATATGAAGCAACATTTGAAAGATGGCACAAACGTACTGGCGGTGGCGGCTATGAATACCTCGAGCAACCCAAATCCCGCCGGCTTGATCGGTCGATATCAAATTGCCTTGAATAATGGAAGGATAATCGAAGGTCGTATCGATAGAACATGGAAAGTAAATAAGAATTTATTAAAGGATTGGACGCGAGCCAACGTTAACGATAGTTCCTGGCTTGCGGCCAAGGAAATCGGAGCATTTGGAATTGATCCCTGGGGGCAGTTAGACGGAGCGAAAGCTTTGACGCTCGCGCCGGTGAAGGCCGATCCGTTCAAGGGGAGCTTCCAGTTGCCGGCGGACTGGCTGGAAAAAAGAACGATCTATCTGGAAGCGGCAGAGATCAAGCCCGAAGGCGCTGCCACTGTAAAACTCAATGATCATTTCATCGGTGGTTTTATCGGCAAACCGTATCGACTGAATCTAACCGAATACGTTCGAAAAGGAGAAAATACTCTACTGATCGAACCATTTGCGCCAAAGTCCGTACGAATTGTTACATATCCAAATATGAATTAGATAGCAGATGTAATGAATCAGGAGAAATGTAGGCGGTACTGTCATGAAGATTACAAATTGGCTTATGGTACTTTCTATATTGCTGACGGGGGGAAGTCGTATTGAATCAGCTTTAGAGAGAGGTGAAAGTACAAAAGAAGAAAATATTTTCTGTTCGGGTGAGTTTGCCTGGGAAGTGGGCGAACACGTGCTGGAACCAAAGTCGCGGGATGGTTTCGATTGGTATTCGGTGAAAGATCCGTCGGTAGTGTTTTATGAGGGCAGGTGGCATTTGTTCTGTACGCTGCGGGGTAAGCAGCGGAGTCATACGGTGGAGTATTTGACGTTTGCGGATTGGCAGAACGCAAATCAGGTTCCACGGCATATCCTGCCGATGCATTCGGGATATTTCTGTGCGCCGCAAGTGTTTTACTTTTCGCCCCAAAAGAAATGGTACCTGATCTTTCAGGCATCGGATGACAGTTGGAAACCGAAATATCAACCGGCGTTTTCCACGAATAAAAATGTTGCGGATTGGAAGAATTGGAGTAAACCAAAACCGCTATTCGGATATAAGCCGAAGAATCTTAAAGGCTGGCTGGATTTCTGGGTGATCTGCGACGAGCAGAAAGCGTATCTATTCTTTACGTCTAATAATGGCAAGATGTGGCGGGCGGAAACGAAATTACGTGATTTTCCGCACGGTTGGTCACAGCCGGTCGTGGCGCTGCAGGGGGATGTATTTGAAGCGAGCCATACCTATAAGCTGAAAGGGATGAATACATATCTGACGTTGATTGAAGCGCAACACGGGTACGGGTGGCGATATTACAAGGCCTATCTGGCGGATCGCCTGGACGGCGAGTGGAAAGAATTAGCCGCCACAAAAGAGAAGTCGTTTGCTTCGATGAAAAACGTAAAGCAGACAGCGCCTCGCTGGACGGATTCGATCAGTCACGGCGAACTGCTGCGACTGGGGTATGACGAGAAGCTGGAAGTGAACCCGAACAATCTGCGGTTTCTATTTCAGGGCGTTACCGATAAAGCGAAAGCGGGTAAAAAGTACGGCGAGATCCCCTGGCGATTGGGAATCCTGGAAAGTAAAAAATAAAAAAACAAATCGTGTTATTCGCGGATGAGGCTCATGACTTCGGCGCGGCTGCGGGCGTCTTTGCGGAACAGGCCGAGCATGGCGGACGTGATCATAACGGCGCCGGGTTTTTTAACGCCGCGGATCGTCATGCAGGTGTGCGTCGCTTCCAGAACGACGGCTACGCCCTGGGCGTCGATTTCCTGCATGAGGAATTCGGCAATCTGTGTGGTAAGCCGTTCCTGCACCTGGGGACGACGTGCAAAACTTCTCACAATTCGGGCCAACTTGCTTACCCCGACCACTTTACCGCGTGGAACGTACCCCACGTGTGCCTGACCGATGAACGGCAGCAAATGATGTTCGCACATACTATGGAAGGGGATATCCTTTAATAAGACAATCTCGTCGTAATTTTCCGAGAAGGACTGCTGTACGTGTCGGCGGGGATCATCATTCATACCCTCAAACAGCTCCTGGTACATCCTTGCGATGCGCTGGGGCGTGCCTTTGAGTCCTTCGCGATCCGGATCTTCCCCGATAGCCGAGAGGATTTCCCGGACGGCATTGGCAATACGAGGAAGATCAATATCAGTAAGGTTTTTCTTAATTTCAGACATTTCGTCACCAGATTATTTATTACTCATCTACACGCCTACTCATTTACTCATAAACTCCGTAGGTATTCGAGAACGAGCCGGACGGCAAAGCCGGTGGCGCCGCCGGCTCGGTAGGGTTTGGGTTTATCGGTATCGGCCACGGCGGCGATGTCGATGTGGGCCCAGGGGGTGTCGTCCACAAAAGCGCCGAGAAATGCCGCTGCCGTACAGGCGCCGCCTTCACGACCGCTGACGTTTTTCAGGTCGGCCATTTTGCTTTTCATCTGTTCGAGATATTCCTCGCCGCTGGGCAGGTGCCAAACGGATTCGCCGCTGGCCTCGGCGGCTTTTTCAATCTCCTTCCGTAATAGCTCGTTATTGCTGAACAAACCGGCATTATGTTCGCCCAGGGCGACCACGCAGGCGCCGGTGAGGGTGGCCATATCCACGATAGCTTTCGGTTTCATTTTCGCGCCGTAATAGAGCGCATCGCAGAGGATCATACGGCCTTCCGCGTCGGTGTTTTGCACCTCGACGGTCTTGCCGCTGTAGGTGCGGACGATGTCGCCGGGGCGGTAGCTGGTATGGGAGGGCAGGTTTTCCGCCGAAGGAATGAGACCGACGATGTGTATCGGCAGTTTCAGTTGGGCAGCCCCGGTGAGGATGCCGAGAACGTTACAGCCGCCGGATTTGTCGTATTTCATGGCTTCCATGTTGGCTGACGGTTTAATGCTGATCCCGCCGCTATCGAACGTAATGGCCTTGCCGACGATGATCGCATCGGGACCGGAATCCTTGACGGACCTGCGGCGGCCATTATGTTCGAGCAGTATCAGGCGTGGTTTGGATGCAGATCCGCCCCCAACAGCAAGGATCGCGTTCATTTTCATTCTGGCGAGCTGTTTATCATCGAAAATTTTACATTTCAGTCCGAACTGACGAGCCAGCTTCTGGGCTTCCCGCGCCAGGGAAGGCGGATTGATTTCGTTACCGGGTTTATTGTCGATTATGCGGGAGCGGTTTTGGGCTTCGGCGAGGGTGATGCCGAGTTTTCTGCCGGCGTTCAATTTGCGTACTGAGGTGGCTTTGGCATCGACCAGGGAAACACGCAGATTTTGAACTTCGTTTTTGTCTTTGCTGACCGGCATGTAATCTTGGAAATCGTAATGGCCCGAAATCACTCCTTCGGCCACGGCCTGGCCGACAATTTCCAAATCCGGTTTGTTGCCAATCAGGGTATGTAAAGCCATCGCCAGACGAGCGGCGACGAGTTTGTCGGCTGTCCGGACGGCGACGCCGGCGGCCTGACGAAGGGTTTCCAGCTTGAGTGATTTTTTCTCGCCTAAGCCGACGAGCAGGATACGGCGACAGGAAAGTGAGCCGTTGGTATAAAGCACGGATGTCTGGTTGGTAGCACCAGTGAAATCGCCCAGTTTGAGCAGATTGGATATGACCTGCCCGGCCGCTTTATCGAGACTGGTAAGCTCAGTTGGTAAACGCTTAGTATCTTTAAACAGGCCCAGCACCAGCATGTCGGCCCGGACTTTCTCCAGTGAGTTTTTTTCCACGGTGACGGTCGTCTTTTTCGGTTGCCTTGCCATTGTGCGAATCTCCTTATTCATGGCGGTTGGTATTTACCCTCAGACAGTAGAATATAGGCGAAATTGCCGGAAGGGGGAAGCGAAAAGCAGGTTCCGAAAATAAAGAACTTAAGTTGATTTTGGGATTGCATTGGCCGATGGATTTAGCTAAAATATCTGATTCTATTGTAGAGGCGGAAAGTTGTAAGTTGTTCTGCCGCATATGGTTAGGCGCTGCGGGCCGGTAATATGGCCGGTGGCAAAGGAGATATACGCTTGTTTGAAGCGTTGTCGAACAAACTGAATGATGTATTCCGAGGCCTCAGCGGTCGAGGGCGGCTCACGGAGAAGAACGTCCGCGAGGCGATGCGGCAGGTCCGAACTGCGCTGCTGGAAGCGGACGTGAACTATAAGGTCGTCAAGGACTTTTGCGACAGCGTGGTTGAAAAGGCCCTGGGCGCCAAGGTAATCGAAAGCCTCCATCCGGGCCAGTTAATGATCAAGATCGTCAACGATGAGCTGACGGGCCTGATGGGGCCGGTCGATAGTAATATTTATTACGTATCCCCGGGGC
>CAZNQT010000247.1:0-7290 GCA_964574885.1 uncultured Pirellulales bacterium | reverse complement strand
CCGTCGGCCCAGATTACTTGCACCTTCCAGGCATAATCCCATCGGACACACCCAACGACAGAACCAGCGTTTTCGCAACAAAGTGATAAAACCAACAATAAATCCCAGACCTATATAGAGATGGAACGCCTTGGCCGACAATAACGAACCAATGGCTACGAAAGGACTCAACGCCGGAACCAGAGGTAAGAGAATATCTTGTCGGCAGATCGGCCAGAGGCAAAGTATCGCCGCCAGCAGGCATATCAGACGAACCAGCAACCGCAAATGCTTTCGAAATCCGGCGAATAATTTGATCAATGCGGTCCTCCGTCTTTTCTCATTCAACCGAGGTACGCTTCCTGTTGACGGAGTATTTTCTGAATCAGTTTAACCTCTGCATCACGGGGACGGCATTTCTGTTGAACCGCCACGGCAGCGGCGACGCCCGCGGCATGACCGGTTACGAAACAGTTGGGGATCAAGCGAACCAGGTCGGCCATGCGCATTTCCATGCTGACGCACCGCCCGGCGGCCAGGACGTTGTCAATGGTTTTCGGAACCAGGGCCCCGTAGGGAATCTGCCATTCGCCGTGTTCGGCATTGGAAGCGCCCCCGACACCTACGACATCCGGATATTGGGTTCCGTTTTTTAAGGCATTAAATCGGATCGTATTCATGCCTTCCAGCACGCGCGTAATGCGCACTCCCAGTTGCGGCGCCGTCTCGGCCAGATATATCTTCTCATAACCGGGAATCCGGCGTTTTTTCTGGATGTCTTTCCAGATGAATTTGCGATGATTCATCTCCATCCGGGTCAAGGTGGCCAGATCCAGCCCGTCTTCTTCCGGTCCCGTCAAATTTACCCAGTGCAATCCCGGTACCGGGGTGGGCGAACCCAGACGTCTGGGTCTTGCTGACTTGTCAACTGTATTTGGATCGACCCGATCCAGATTTCCGATCAGGGAAACCAACCCGATGTTGTGCGAGCGATGTTCAAATTCGGCGCCGGCGGCAGCGAAGATATCGCCATCGCCCGTGGCGTCGATGACTACTTTCGCCAAGACGGCCTGGCGACCGGCCTTGCTCTCAAATACGGCGCCGCGAACCGAACGATCCACTACGATGGCATCCACGCCCCAGCAGTGCAGGAATACCTGGACCTTCGCCTCTTCGATCATCTCCACCATAAGATACTTAACGGCTTCAGCGTCCACCGTGGGATTCGACCCCACTTTACGGTTAATGATCGCCCCGTCCATTTTGTCCAGCCGACGCATGATTTCCTCGCCGATACCCTGACAAACCTGCTTGGGCCCCTTGACAATATGGCCGAGTATCAGCAGGACCAATCCCCCGGTCCAAAGCCCTCCGAAGTGTCCATATCGTTCGATCAGAGTTACCTTCGCCCCGGCCCTTTGAGCCGCTAGCGCCGCTACCACGCCCGCCGGGCCCCCGCCCACGACGAGTACCTCCGTTTCCGTGAGCACCGGTAATTGACGCCGGGGCTGAATGACTTTGCCCTCAATCAACGTTGCATTGGCTCGATTGAATTGAATTTCGTTGGGGGCAATCACGGAACTTTGGAAATGGCCGGACTCCCCCACCGACTGCGCCCATAATCGTTGGGATGCCATCGTCCCAGTCCCTATCGCCAGACCGGAAGCCCCCAACATTCGCATCCACTCCCGCCGGGTCATCCCATCACTCATAAATATCCTCCTATATTAAACAAACGTATGCTTATCTGCGCTTGAGGATAGAATACTAAATCTGTTTCAATTCCTCAAGCCGCAAATACTTGACACTCGCCTGCTTACTGTTTCCAAAAACCTAAATTTGAGGTTAGACTTTATTCCTCCCGCATGGTAGAATTCTCTCTATCCTGAGTGAAAACGTCTCGTGTGGATATATATCGGGATTTCATGTAAGGTTGTATTACGTTACATTTTATCTGGCACTAACATCTGAATGCGGACATACCCGGAAATCAGATAAACAGAAGTTAGCAGAACAAGTAAGACGAAAGGAGATTCAAAATGCCTTCAGGATCGGGAATGCTTAATGGGGCGATTTTTTTCTTCATCTGGTTTGTGATGATGGTCGGAATGATTGTCGGCTGGATAGTGGGCCTTGTCGCACTGTGGCGAGCCATGAAAGCCCACGAATCCATCGCTGTGAGTCTCAGACGGATTGCTGAAAAATAGTTTGGTGGGATGTAGTATCCGCCGTAGCTATCTTCGATTTGCTTTCCGGGCCGAAATGAAAAGAATAAATTTGCGATATCTGCTTAAGGAGGATATTCTTATACTATGAGAAATATCACTGTGATATAGGGGTAACGGACAACACAGATGGGAAATACATGATCGGGCATATTCAAACACGGCGATTATTGATACTCCTTCTTTCCATTTTGATAGTGGGAGTGTTTTTACCCGGCTGTCATCAATCCGGATGTTTCTTGTTCGGCCGGAAGGACGAAGCAAAACCATTCACGCTGGTCGTCCTGCCCGATACGCAGAACTATACGGATTCTTCGTTTGGAGGAAAACCGGAATACTTTTATGCACAAACGCAGTGGATCAAGGATAATATAAATAAACTGAACATCGTCATGGTCGCTCATGTAGGCGACATCGTTCAAACTCCGAAAGAAGCGTCCAATTGGCAGGTTGCGGAAAAAGCGTTCAGGATTATTGATAATGAAGTGCCCTACATTTTAAATGTTGGCAATCATGATATTTTTGAAAAAAGCGATTCAATCCCCGTAGCCCGTGACAGTTTGATCAATACGTATTTTCCGGTAACGCGATTCACCGGTAATCCGCTGTATGAAAACCATTATGGGGCGGACAAATCCGCCCACTACTGGCCGCCTCACAAGAATAATAACAGTTATTTGCTTTTCACCGGCGGCGGTATCGATTTTATTGTTATATCACTGGAGTATCAACCCCAGGATGACGTCATCGCCTGGGCAAACCAGGTTGTGAGTGCTTATCCAAACCGCCAATGTATTGTTGTCACACATGAATATCTGAACAAAAATGGGGATTATAACAATAAAAAAGCTCAATATTTGTGGGATCAATTTATCCGTCAGCATGAAAATATATTTTTGCTTTTATGCGGCCACGTTCTGGGAGAGTCCAGCAGAGTAAACACCGGGGTACACGGCAACCAGGTCTTGGAAATTCTGTCGGACTACCAAAACCATTATATCGGCGAATGCGGCGGCTGCGGGTATCTGCGTATCATGACGTTTTACCCTTTAGAAGGCGTGATTTCCGTACAATCATACTCCCCGACACTGGATCATTACCTCACCAGATCCAAGAGCCAATTTGAATTAAAGTACGACATGAGTAGATTCGTGCGTAACGGCCGCCGCTAAGTAATTTTGAAATATAATCATATTGGCTATCGTCGGCAATCGATTATATCTGCTCTTCCGGGAGTATTTTATTGATATGATGTCGCAAGTGGCGCAGGTAATCCTCGACCACGAACCGCAGCGGGACCGGTTGCTCTTTACCGATATTGCACGGGGAAGATTCAGTTTCGGCGGGAATGCATTCGATGACGCGACACAAATGCCGGTTGTACGCGGCCCAAAGCGTCACCAATAAAGGCCAAGGCGCTTCGTTATACCGCTGAATCCGAACCCATTCATTGGGGCCGTAAGGCGGAAACTCCATCGCAACGTGGTACGCCGCGCGGATAAACCGCTGATGATTGTTCGCAGCCGAATCGATCAGGTGCCCCAGTATCTCTTTTTTAGACCATTTATCAGGATCGGTCTTCAATCCAGCTTCTTCAGGATCCATCTGCAACAGGCGCGGTTCGACCGCAGTCAGAATCGAGCGAATTTGTTGTGCTATATTTTTCATGTTAACCGTTCCTGATAATGGTTTTATCGTCTATATTTCGCGATCCACCGCGTGGGCGACCCGCGCGGCACGCTCCATTAACTGGCGAAATTGGGCGAAATCAATCTGCTGAGCGGCGTCACTGAGGGCGTGTTCCGGGTCGGAATGGACTTCGATCAAGAGTCCGTCGGCGCCGGCGGCGATGGCGGCCAGGCTCATCGCCTCCACGAGATAGGCATGGCCCGTTCCGTGCGTCGGATCGACAATAATCGGCAGATGACTAACGCGTTTGATCGCGGGTACGATCGACAGCGCCAGGGTGTTCCGACAGTATTCCTCGAACGTGCGAACCCCGCGTTCGCAGAGTATGATATTTGGATTTCCGGCATCGATAATATATTCGGCGGCCAATAGGAATTCTTCCATCGTGGCGCTCATACCGCGTTTTAACAGTATCGGTTTGCTCTGTTCGCCGACGGCTTTAAGGAGCATATAATTCTGCATGTTGCGGGCCCCAATCTGGAGAACATCGGCATAGCGCGCCACCAGGTCCACATGCATTACCGCTAATACTTCGGTGACAACGGCCAACCCGGTTCGTTCGCGGGCCTCGGCGAGATACTCCAGCCCCTTTTCTGCCAGTCCCTGGAAGCTGTAGGGACTGGTCCGCGGCTTGAAGGCGCCGCCGCGCAGTCCCACGCCGCCGGCTTCCTTGACGGCATGGGCGATCTCCAGCAACTGAGTGCGATCCTCCACGCTGCAGGGGCCGGCGATGACGCCGATTTTATTCGCACCAATCTGGACCCGATTCGGTTGTAACTCTATGGCCGTATTTTCCTGCTTCACTTCGCGGCTGGCCACCTTATACGGCGCTAAAATCGGGACGATCTTCTCGACGCCGGGCGCATTTTCCACGGCACCCTTATCGAGCATGCGTTTGTCACCAACCGCCGCCACGACGGTACGATTGGTGCCATAGATCAGATGCGTACTAAGACCCATTTCCTCGACCATGTTTACGACATGGTCGAGTTGATCCTTCGTACTGTTCGGACTCATTACAACGATCATAGAACACCTTTACTAATGACGAATAACGAAATCAGAATGACGAATCAATGACGAATTCCGAATAACGAAGTACGACATAAATCGTCTCTGATTATTTATTTACCGTACAATGTAAACTTTTTTCCTCACAAGTTGCCATTTATCCTTTACCGTCAATCACTTCAGTTTGCACATAGGGCTGGAGAGCCTCGGGGACGTTCACGCTGCCGTCGGCGTTTTGATTCAACTCCAGAACCGGTATCAAAATGCGCGGCGAGGCGATGACGGTATTATTCATCGTGATACAGAACCGCACCTTACGATTTTTATCCCGGTAGCGAAGATTCAATCGCCGGGCCTGGAAGTCCAGGAGATTGCTGGCGGAGTGAGTTTCGCAATATCCGCCGCGGCTGGGCATATAGGTTTCGATATCGTACATGCGATACTTGGCCATCCCCATATCGCCGGTGCAGATTTCGATGACTCGATACGGTAGTTCCAGGGCCTGCAAAATTTCTTCAGAGTTGGCGACAATATGCTGATGCCACTTCTCGGCTTCCTCCAGATCGTAACGGCAGATGATGACCTGCTCGACTTTTTCGAACTGATGGATTCGATACAGGCCGTAGGTGTCCTTCCCGGCCGCGCCGGCCTCGCGACGAAAACAGAGCGACTGGGCGACAAACTTTTTCGGCAGTTCGCTCTCGTCCAGAATCTCATCCATGTAGAGACTGGTCGCCGGCACTTCGGCGGTACCGACGAGGAATAATTCATCGGCAGTGACTTCATAAACCTGACTACGTCCTTCGGGGAACCAGCCGGTCCCGACAAAAGTGGCTTCCTTGGTGAGTACGGGTACGGTTAAAGGTTCGAATCCCTTGGCGACCATGCGGTCATGGGCCAGTCGGAGGATAGCCTGGTGCAACAGGGCCGCCGCCCCGCGCAGGAGATAATTTCGTGAGCCGGCGAGCTTCACTCCCCGTTCCACATCGATGACACCCAGGTTATTGCCCAGTTGGATATGATCTTTGGGCTCGAAATCAAATTGAGGGATCTCGCCCCAGCGTCTGACTTCGACGTTGCCGCTTTCATCCGGCCCGACGGGAGCGTCGGGATGGGCGGGCTGCGGCATATATAATAACATCTGCTGAATCTGCGGCTCCAGAGACGCGGCTTCCCCGTTGAGCTGTTTTTCCTGTTCTTTCAGTTGGGTCATCCGATCGATGGCCTGCTGCCTCTGATCAGCATCCTTCATTTTGGCGATGGCTTTACCAGCCTGGTTCTTCTGGGTGGCGATTTCCTGTAGTTCACGTTGAACCTGCCGAGACCGCTCATCCAACTGCAGCAGCTCGCGGATATCGACCTTACAGCCCTTCTGTTGGCAGGCCGTTTTATACAAATCCGGCTCTTCTCGTAATTTCTTGATATCGATCATAATCAGTTAAAATTACAGGACTTACCTTAACAACGCAAGTATTTTTTTCGTAACCATAAACCCGTCCTCAGAAAAAAACAAGAATTTTTGTAAGGATATTTTCATCGATCCGACTCATTAAAAGAATTGAATTCCGAGTCGAAAAAGATATTTCACATAGAGATAGGGAATCCGGTTGCGTAACCGGCCCACGCAAAAAAGCTTGTCCCAAGAAAGGAGATAGAGCTATGAGAACTTCATTATTCATGGTATGTCTGTTGCTGCTCATTGCAGTGCCTGGCCGTGCCGACATCGTAACCGTCACGGTCGAAAACAATCAGCCCGCCGGCGGTTTCACCTTCAGTCCCCTCTGGCACGCCTTTCATGACGGTTCCTTTGACATGTTCGACGACGGCGCCGCTGCCAGCGCCGCCATCGAGGCCGAGGCCGAACTCGCCGATTCTACCGCCCTTGACGCTTCTTTCAGTGCCGGCGTCTCCAGCGTCCTCGCCTCACCCTCCGGGCCCCCTCCTTTCACGCCCGGCCAATCCAATTCCGCCCCGCTCGACATCGGAGATCCCACCGTCAATCGCTATTTCAGCTACGCCGCCATGGTCGTCCCTTCCAACGACATGTTTATTGGCAACGATGATCCCCAGGCCGTTGAAGTCTTCGATGCCGGCGGTAATTTCCTCGGCCCGATCACTCTCCAAATATTCGGCAGGATGGTCTGGGACGCCGGCACCGAGGTCAACGATGTCACCAACGGCATCGCCTTTGTCGTCGGCCAGGATGCCACCCAAGGAACTCCCGAACAGAATGGCGTGATCACTGATTTCTTCTCCCTCTCCGATGCCGCCACCTACATGGCCTCCATCAATGGCGTCGATACTCCCGTTTACCCCCTCACCGACACCCTGACCTCCTCCGAGTTGCTCGCCACCATCACCATCACTCCCGAGCCCGCCACCCTGG
>CAZNQT010000246.1:0-7314 GCA_964574885.1 uncultured Pirellulales bacterium | reverse complement strand
TGGCCTGTTGGAATGATCAATCGACCATGATGATGAGTCAAGACGGAGGAATGGAAATGAGGTCGGCACAATCCTCCTTGACCGCTGCCGCCGAATCCCAACCGCAGCCGGAGAAAATAACCGAAGAACAACTCTGGGAACTCATCAAATGGCTCGAAGAATTACGCCAAACCGACGAATATGTTAAAAACATCCCCGAAGCCGAATGGCTCGACTTCCTGAAACGCCTTTACCTCACCTTCGACTACCTGGATTAAACAATGTGGCACAGCCGCCCTCGGCTGTGCTTTTGGAACATGGCGGCGCGAGTCGCCGTTTTGCTATTCACTTCTTTCTATCCACTACCCCCCCTATATTTCTCTTCCCGTCAACCGTAAACTGTAAACCGTGAACTTTTTCTTATCCTATCCACTAATCACAAAACACTATTCACTACCACTATTTTTCTTCCTCCTTCTTCGCTTTCCGCCGTGCGATGATCTGCTGCGTCACGTTCGGCGGCACCGGCTCATAATGACTCAACTCCATCAGGTAGCTGCCTTGCCCCCCCGTTACGCTCTTCAACTGCGAGTTATACTGCTGCACTTCCGCTAGCGGGACCTGTGCTTTAATCGTCGTGAGATTGCCCGGCATTACGTCCTGGCCTTGGATCCGGCCTCGACGACCCGCCAAATCACCCGTGATATCCCCCACGTTCTCCGACGGAACGGTTATCTCGATATTGACAATCGGTTCCAGTAGAATCGGATTCGACTGCTGGAACGCTTTACGGAACACTTCCCGACCGGCTATCTGGAACGCGATATCCTTACTATCCACCGGATGCGTTTTGCCATCGACCAGCGTCACTTTTACGTCCACCACTGGAAAGCCCGCCATCACTCCGTCCCCCATCGCCGCCTGGCATCCTTTATCCACGCTCGGACGGAACGGTTGATCGATCGAGCCGCCGAATATCTTATCGATAAACTCGTACCCCTCGCCCCGTTCGTTCGGTTCCATATCGATAAACACCCGAGCAAACTGACCCGCGCCCCCGGATTGCTTCTTATGCGTATATTCCACGAATTTCGCCGCGCCGGTTATCGTTTCCCGATACGGTATCTCCGGCGTGTGGGTAGTTACCTCCAGTCCGCGCCGGCGGTGCATCCGCGACAAGTTGACCCGCACGTGCAATTCCCCCATCGCCGAGACGATTAACTCGTTCGTCTGACGGTCCCGCTCGAACTGGAAGGTAGGATCGGCGTCCGTAACCTCTGCTAAAGCCTCGGAGATCTTCGTTTCATCGCCGCGGCTCTTGGGTTCGATTGCCAGACTGAACATCGGAACCGGCAGCGGCGGCGATTCGATCCGACCGGGCTCAATACCTATATATACTGTATCCAAAATACTCAGTTCCTCCAGCTTGGCCAGCGTGATCAGATCGCCCGGCGCCGCGGTCTCCACCGCCTCCAGCTTGTCGCCCTGCAGCTTGCCCAGGTTGCCGGCGCGCATCCCCTTCTTGCCCCCGCTGGCTAACAAACTGGAATCACTCTTGATCGCTCCCCGCTGTAACCGGATCGTCGAATATTTAATGTTGCTGCGCGGATCGTAGCTGATCCGAAATACCACGCCTAATGCATTGTCGGACGAATCCGGCGCCACCTCGGTCTTCGTGGTTTCTTCACCCTCGCCTTCTACCAGGTTAAGCTTGACTCCCTCGACCGGATTCGGACAGGTCTGCGCGATAAACTGCAAAAGTTCATCGATGCCGATTTCATTTCGGGCACTGGTGAAAAGGATCGGAAACAGCGTTTGGCTCACCATCGCTTGCGTAAAGACCGACGCCACCTTCTCTGGCGCCGCCGCCTCGCCGCCCAGGTAACTCTCCATGAGTTCCTCATCCGCTTCGATGATCGTCTCGATCAGGTTGGTATGCGTATCGCCCACGTCGCCGAACGCGGCGTCGCCGCTCTCCTGCGTCAGACAGTCGATCACACTTTTACCGTCGGCCCCCGGCAGGTTCGCGCAGCGACACTCACGACCGAACGATTCCTGCAGGTCGTGAATCAAGGTCGCCAACTCCTCCGTACCGGAGTCGATCTTGTTGATCACAAAGACGCAGGCCATACCGCGATCTTTTGCCGCCTGGAACATCTTACGGGTGTTCATCTGGATCCCCGCCGCCGCACTGACCACGATCAGCGCCGTCTCCGCCGCCGGCAGTGCACACAAGGCGATCCCCTGAAAATCCGGATACCCCGGCGTATCGACCAGGTTGATCTCCTTACCCGTAAAGGAGATATGCGCCAGCGCCGAGTCGATCGAGTGCCCGCGCTCCTTTTCTTCGTCATCGCTGTCCATGATACTGCTTTTGTCATCGACGCTGCCCAGCCGGTTGGTGATACCCGCCTGGTGCAGAATCGCCTCGGCCAACGAGGTTTTGCCCGCGCCGGCGTGACCTATCAGTACGACATTGCGAATATCCTCAGTTGCATATTTTGCCATACAAATCTCCCGATTCTCTAATCTCTAACCACTTATTATTACAGGATTTATCGCACATTATGCCAAAACTTGTATATTATGACAATTTTCCGGTTTGTAGCAAGCAATTTTTCAGATGGGTTTGCGGTTGAGGGGAGAAATTGGGTTTGTTTTGTAAAAAAGGGCCGTCAAGCTGGGCCTACCTTTAAAAGAATTGCGGTATATGAAGGTTCACGGAGTGGATTGGAGGGAGAAGAGGGTTGGAATGGCAGATATTATAATAGATATATCCTGTCGATAAATAGGATATAAAAGATGGAGTTTCAAGTCAAGAGGGAAGAGAAGAATAAAGGAAGAAGGATGAAGCTGGAAGGAGGAAAGGAAGAAAAGTTTATCATGTGGCAAAGAAGGGGTACGTGATATTATTTCATGGTTAAATTGGCGTTTTCATCGCGTGGGGAGTGATTATATAATATGGTCTCATAAGTGGGTTTTTACTGGAGAATAGACCATGCCATACCGAGTACGAGCATTCTGTGTTGGGCCTGATATTCCGACGCTCGCCCAAGTGTTTGAGTACGCAAGAGCACAAGGTGTGAGTTTGTCCCCTGACGAGACACATGGCCCAACGGATGTGAATTCACCGGACTGGTCCGAAGTGGAAATCTCATATAAGCCGGGAAAGAGTCCGCTTGTTGTCGAGTGCAATCGTGACGACGGCACAGACGACTGTCTTGCCCGCGTCGAACCTCAGGAGTACATCGAAGATATCGGAGCACCCGGACTTTCATTGGCCAAACGTCGCGTTATCAAACACCTCAATGCCACCAGATTCATTATCGTCTCACAACTGCTCAGCGATATTGATGATGACGGTTATGATGCGAATGGAACATTCCTTACCTATTTCGTGGAACACTGCGGCGGGATGATCCATGCCGATGGCGAAGGATTCTACGACGGGAATAAGGTAATTCTGAAATTAGGATGAAGTGTGATGATGGAAGCATGGCAGGAACTAGATCGCAAGGCTTACGATGAAGTCTGGGAACGATTTCAGCGAGACTTTTGTTTCCAACCCAGTATGTATAAGGCTGATTGGCCAAGCATTCGTGAGCCAACGCCCTCCGAAGTATATTCTATCTCTGAGGTGTATAGCGGAGGTGAGGATCATTACACCAAACTCAATCGGGAATTGCAGGATTGGGGTTTGCGTGCGTTTCAGGCCTTGCTTACCACAAATGACGAGTGGATCAACGTTTTGGATTGGCAACATGACTGCTATCGTTTCTTCCCCCAACGACCATTCGAGCTAAATGAGTTTAATGAGTGGCCCATTCCAATACTACCGAATGGTGATTATTTCATTTTTATTCACCCAGAGAGTATTTGGGGCATCTTTGGGCACCCATGGGAACAGACAATGTGCATTTTCGGAGAGCCTCTACTAATCCTACTCAAGACGGACAGGCCAATGATATTAACACAACTTGTCAGGCGTAACGGAAAGAAGGCTTAATAAATCGAGGGTATTTGGATTATGAGAAATTACAAGTTCGCCATCCACCTCGCAGACTCGGTGGCTGCCACCCCGTCACCATGCTCAAGAGTACTTGAGCATGCCACCCCTGCGAAAACGGTTATATCGGAAAATTAGAGAAACTGAAGTTATGTGGACAGAAACTATGAAGCTAAATCATAAGAAACTTCCCAAGGGATGGGCGTGGTGGGAGAAGACCATCTAATCAGAAGAAGAACACTAATCAGATTTTTCACAACAACGAACAACAATTTGACAATTTGTTGGCGGTTAACAACCACCCCCAAGCTCGCAGAATCGCTTGGCGGCGCCACCCAACTCCGCTGAGGGCGGCGGAGCTACATTCGCCTTCTCGGTGGCTGCCACGTGTTTTAAGAACACGGCCATGATGGCTGTGGCACACTTGCATAAAGCACCGCCGAGGGCGGCTGTGCCACAATTTTTTTAGCCCGGTCGCTGGCGCTCCCGGCTCATTTGTGAATCGGAGGTACAGGGAGTTTATTAGGGCGATCACGTGGGATCGCCCCTACGGTAAAACGGTATGCATAACATACCCTACGTTTTAGTGTAACGATACACATCGATATCCGTTGCCCGGTTGATACCGGAGGCTACGTGGAATGTAGGGCAGGGTTTGCCCGCATCTAGTTGACATAGATCGAGAATTTATTTAATATATACCACAGATTTCAAATAAAGGAAAGCGTATTATCGGGAAACCGGATACCCGGAAGTTGGCGCGATGATGATAAACCTACATGCGGCGTGGATAGGATTTTTCCTGGGATGCCTCGCGGGCGTCGTTACCGGATTGTTTTTTCATACTAAAGACTGGCTGGGCGGTTACGGATCATGGCAACGGCGGATGATACGGCTAGGGCATATCTCCTTTTTCGGTATCGGACTGCTCAATCTTTCCTTTGCTCTGACGATAAATCTACTCAATTTTAACGACAGAATTCAGGTTTCGTCAGTCCTTCTCATCGCAGGAGGGATAGCCATGCCCCTAGTCTGCTATCTGTCAGCTTGGAAACCATTTTTTCGTAATTTATTTTTCATCCCGGCACTGTCTGTCACTATCAGCATTGGCCTTTTTGTATGGAGGATGTTTACCTGATGAATATTGGTCTATTTCCGATGAGTGGAATACGGGTTTGCGACACGGAATTACTACGTTTGGGCTTGACCTTGCCGGGCTTTGTGGAACGAAGCAAAACCATCGCGTCATTACCGAGCCTGGGATTGCTGACCCTGGCCGGCATGACGCCCTCTGGCCATCGCGTACATTATGTCGAAGTGCCTGACGCCACCTTGCTGGATCCGTTGCCCGCAGGACTCGATCTGGCGGCCATCTCCACCTACAGCGCTCAGATTGACGAGGCCTACGACCTCGCCCGTCGGTTCAAAGCGATTGGAGTTCCTACCGTCATAGGCGGCCCCCACGTAACCGCCCTGCCAGAGGAGGCGGCTCAGCACTGCGATGCCGTTGTGGTCGGTGAAGGAGAACCATTGTGGCTGGACGTGTTGAAAGACGCTACCCGCGGTCACCTTCAACAGATTTACGGGGATGAGAACCATGAGTACGACCTAGCTGACGCTCCTATGCCCGCATTCGAGTTGCTCGACATCACCAAATACAACCGTTTGACCGTTCAAACGAGTCGAGGTTGCCCGCATCACTGTGAGTTCTGTGCCAGTTCGATAGTCCTTACGCACAAATACAAGCAAAAACCCATCGCCAAAGTTTTGGAAGAAATCAATAAAATACTCACGATCTGGAAGCGTCCGTTCCTCGAATTTGCCGACGACAACAGTTTTGTCAACCACTCCTACTGGAAAGAACTCTTGAAACCGCTCCGGCACAAGGGGCTCAAATGGTTTGCCGAGACCGACATCACTGTTGCCGAGGATGGTGAGTTGCTCGATCTGATGCGGGAGACCGGATGCGCACAAGTCTTGATAGGATTGGAGAGTCCGACGCAAGCAGCTCTCCATGGCCTGGAGTTGCGGAACGACTGGAAGTTCGGGAAGTTTTCACACTATAATGAAGCCATTCGCACCATACAATCGCATGGTATCACGGTGAACGGTTGTTTTATTATCGGCCTGGATGGGCATACGACCGATATTTTCGATCAGGTATTCAGTTTTGTCAAGGAATCCGGTCTTTACGAGGTTCAAGTGACACTCATGACAGCGTTCCCGGGCACGGCCCTATACGCCCGCCTGGAAAGCGAGAACCGATTGCTGGAGCCTCGGAACTGGAAGAAATGCACGCTTTTTGATATTAACTTCAAGGCCTCGAACATGTCCGTGAAGGAACTTCACGAAGGTTTTAAAAAACTAGCCGTTGAGTTATACAGTGAGGAATTTACGAACCGGCGCAGAAACCGCTTCAAACACACTATCAGGGATCAGCGTCACTCAAAGAATCCTGGATTCCCGCCTGCGCGGGAATGACATATTTAGAATCCCCCTCTTGGCAATGGGGGCTAAGTGGAAACGCAAAAAGAATCATAGAATACAGGCGATCTCCAGCCCCAAGCTCGCGGAATCGGTGGCTGCCGCCTGTCGATATAAATCCGAATTTCTAAATTCTAAATCCGAAACAAATTCGAATATACCAAATCCAAATGTTCTAAACATGCCCACGCCAGCGTGGGCATGACACCCGGCATGCCACCCGAAGAATCGAATGGTTATATATGTCGCCACGGACAAGCTTCGCTTATCCATGCCACCCGGACGGTTGACACAGGGGGCGCTCACATGGGATCGCCCCTACGGTAAAACGGTATGATAGCATACCCTACGTTTTAATGTAACAATACACATCGGTATCCATTCCCCCGTTGGCAGAGAGACTTATCCTATCAATTGGTGGAGAACTTCAGTATAATATAGCGTTATGAAAATTTCAGGATATCGCCATCGGATATTTTGGGTAATCCTGCTGTTGATAGCGACAGGCAGCGGTTGTGAAAAACAATGGGGGGAAAATCAACAGAATCGCTCCTCCGATTTGGATCCGAATACCCAGGTCGTTGAAATCGACTCGGGAACCTTTTTAACGATGGGTACGTTCGGACGGATTCAGATTCGGTGTGAGGATGAGCAATTGGGTCGTGGGGCGCTGGAGGAGGCGATGGCGGCCCTGGAGGAGGTCGATCTACGGTTCAGTACCTATCGCGATGACTCAGAGCTGGCGCGGGTAAATCAATCAGCCGCTAAACATCCGGTTGCCATATCCGAGGAAACCTATCGTCTTCTGCAAAAGGCCCGGGCTTACAGCCAGCTCACCGACGGGG
>CAZNQT010000245.1:0-7361 GCA_964574885.1 uncultured Pirellulales bacterium | reverse complement strand
ACATGATCCAGGCCGCCGAATCCGATGTCGTAGGCCCAGCCGTCGCCGCCGAAGGCCCAGACGCTTTTCTTGGCAAACAAATCGCTCTGCGAGAGAATCTCCTGCAGCAGTTGATTATCTCCAGCCTCTTTGGTCAACAGTTCCTGCATCGTATCGCCGATCTGGCGGCTTTTATCGCCGTCGTTCCTATTTTCGAGCCAAGCCTGCATAGCTTCCTGTAAGGGACCGGAAATTTCGCCGTTCAAGGCTTCCTGGATCTTATCCGCCAGGCGTTGCCGCCGCTGGGCGTAGCCAATATTCATCCCATAGCTGAACTCGGCGATATCCTCGAACAGTGAGTTCGCCCAGGTCGGGCCGTGTCCCTTGGCATTGATCGTATAGGGACAACTCGGCGCCGAGCCGCCGTAAATACTGGAACACCCGGTAGCATTACCGATCACCATCCGTTCCCCGAACAATTGCGTTAACACCTTGACATAGGGCGTCTCGCCGCAGCCGCCGCAGGCGCCGTGAAACTCAAATAAAGGTTGTTCAAACTGGCTGCCCTTGACGGAATCTTTTTTCATGGGATTGCGGAAGGGAATCGTCTGGGCGAAGTCCCAGTTGGGAATCTGTATCGATGACTGTGTGTCAATCGGCTCCATGACCAGGGCCTTTTCTTTGGCCGGGCAGATGTCGGCACAATTGCCGCACCCGGTGCAATCCAACGTGCTGATCTGAATGCGATATTGAAAGTCTTTGACGCCGGGCCCTTTGCCGGGTAGGGTTTCAAACGTATCCGGCGCGTTCTTTACTTCGTCTTCGGTGGCCAGAACCGGGCGAATAACCGCATGTGGACAGACAAAGGCACACTGATTACACTGGATGCAATTGTCCTTGATCCAATGGGGCACCTTGATGGCGATGCCGCGTTTTTCGTATTTCGTCGTCGCGGTCGGATAGGTACCATCCGCGCCACAATCATCATAAATCCCATCCAGTTCGCCGGCAAAGGCGCTGACGGGCAGTTTGGCGCCCTGCTGGGCGAGCATGGGTCGCATGACCTTGGTAACGAATTCCGGTTCCTGGCGGACGGGTTCTTCTTCGAGTTCGGCCTCGGCCCAGTTCTCGGGATAGTTGATTTCGACGATATTATCGACGGCGGCATCGACCCCGGCCCAGTTCATTTCCACGACCTTGTCGCCTTTCCGGCCATAGGTCTTTTTGATGGCATCCTTCAAATGCTGAATCGCTTCTTCCACCGGCAGCACGCCGGAGAGCTTAAAGAAGGCCGTCTGCATAATCATATTGATGCGATGGCCCAGGCCCACGTCGGCGGCAATCTTGACGGCGTCGAGGTTATAAAACTTCAGCTTTTTTTGGGCGATCTCCCGTTTCATGGAACCGGGCAGTTCCGTTTCCATTTCTTCGATCGTCCAGGGCGAATTCAACACGAAAGTCCCACCCGGTTTGATGCCTTCCAGGACGTGATACAAATGGACATAGGCGCGGTTATGACAGGCGACGTAGTCGGCCACGTCAATCAAATAAGGAGATTTAATCTCCTTTTGCCCGAAACGGAGATGGGAGACGGTCAGGCCGCCCGATTTCTTGCTGTCGTAGGCGAAATATCCCTGGGCGAACATGTCGGTGTTGTCGCCGATGATTTTGATCGCATTTTTATTGGCGCCGACGGTACCGTCGCTACCGAGTCCCCAGAACTTGCAGCGAACCGTCCCTTTGGGCGAGGCGTCGATTTCTTCGGTGATGGGCAGCGAAGTAAACGTGACATCGTCCACAATGCCGACGGTGAACTGATTTTTCGGCTCATTCTGCTTGAGATTATCAAAAACGGCTTTGACCATGGAGGGCGTAAATTCACCGCTCGACAGGCCATAGCGACCGCCGACGACCAGCGGCGCATCCGGTTTTCGATAAAACGCCGTGCACACATCCTGGTATAACGGCTCGCCCTGGCTGCCCGGTTCTTTGGTACGATCCAGTACGGCGATCCGCTGCGCCGTCTGGGGAACGGCCGCCAGGAAGTGTTCCGTTGAGAAGGGTCGATACAAGCGAACCTTGACCTGGCCCACCTTCTCACCCTGATCCAGCAGATAATCGATGGTCTCATCAATGACATCGCAACTGCTGCCCATACTGACGATCACCCGGTCGGCATCCGGGGCGCCGTAATAATCGAACAGGTGATATTGGCGTCCGATCTCGGCGGCCACCTGCTTCATGGTTTCCTCGACAATTGCCGGGGTGGCCTGGTAGAATCGGTTACAAGCCTCGCGGGCCTGGAAGAAGGTATCGGGATTCTGGGCGGTACCGCGCAGTTGGGGATGGTCGGGATTCATGGCCCGTTTGCGGAAATTCTCAATGGCCTGCCAATCGACCAGCCGCGCCATCAAATCATAGTCGATCATTTCAACCTTCTGGACTTCGTGACTGGTGCGGAAACCGTCAAAGAAATTAACGAAGGGGACCTTGACTTTCAGGGTGGCCAAATGAGAAACCAGAGCCAGATCCATGATTTCCTGTACGGAAGCAGCGGCCATCAGGCCAAAGCCGGTCTGCCGTACCGCCATTACGTCGCTGTGATCGCCAAAGATGCTCAGGGCATGCGAGGCCACGGTCCGCGCCGAGACGTGAAACACCGACGGCATTAACTCCCCGGCAATTTTATACATATTGGGGATCATCAAGAGCAGCCCCTGGCTGGCAGTGAACGTGGTCGTCAGAGCCCCCGCCGCCAGCGAACCGTGCACGGCGCCGGCAGCGCCGGCCTCCGACTGCATTTCTCGCACACGGACGGTTTGACCGAAAATGTTCTTGCGCCCATAGGCCGCCCAGTCGTCCGCCACCTCACCCATGGGCGAGGAGGGCGTGATCGGATAGATCGCCGCTACATCGCTGAAGGCATAGGCCACATGAGAGGCGGCGGTATTCCCGTCGATTGTCTGCATTACCTTTTCTTTGGGTTTGGCCGCACCGGCAACCGTACCCGCTTGTGCTGTAGTCATTGAGTTTTACCTCCGAATTTCGTAAAAATCCCATCCCAAAAATTTACGTAAAGCTATTAAACACAACAGTTTGCATTACTTGCCCGCCCCCGCCGGCAATACATAAGATCTTCATTTTATATAATTATAAACTGTAACGCCAGTGCTATTCCTGAAAAGCAGGGAAATTCCTGATATTCCAGAAAGATAAACTGGTATGCACAGCATACCCTACGATCCTGATATTCCAATATGGCCAAGCGTTATTGACCCTGGAAAAGCCCGGTGTGGCCTTTGGTCGTAATCAAAATATCTCACGCAAAGGCGCGAAGACGCAAAGAGAAGAAATAGGGTATAGGGTATCGGGTCCAGGGCTCTGGGTGAAGAGGTGAAACCGCAGATAAAGGATAGATTTGCTTATGACGGCTTTATTGCAGCCATTGGCCTGCGAGTATGGCATAGTCAAACAAGTCCACGCCGCCGGATTGATTTAGATCAGCGCCATTGCAAGCGTCCGGACAACTGCAGTCGGTCCTAAGCCAGTTCTGAGCCAATATTTTCAGATCCAACAAGTTTATTTCATCATTTCCATTTGCATCCCCCGGCGTTTTCGTCAATCCAAACCGAAAGTAAGTCATCTCCGTATCGCTGTCCGCATGGAACGTGGCGTCGCCAAATAAAACACAGTTCGGCGTCTGCTGGTTCGTCGCTCCTGCCGCCAAGGAAACGATGGGTACGTCATCGATCCATAATTGTCCGAGGTTGTTCTGAACGACAAACTTATAGGTGTGAAAACCGTCCGTCGTATCATAACCGACAAACGGACTACTGTGACTGTAATACCACTCCGCATCGTTAGAAATGATGACGCCGCTGCCGGCAATGCCTATACGGAAGATCCGACCCTGAGAATCCGCCACGCTGACAATATAACCGATGCGCCATCGGCTAGAGGGAATATCGACATAAGTGGAAGAATTGACCTTCAGTTCGAACTCAAGGATAAAACCGTGATCCGAAGGGAAACAGACGTAGGCATCGAGGTAACGCCAATTTAAGTACTGCAATACGGTGGTGTCCATACGCAATAGTCCCCCCGCCATCCATGGATCCGTATCCGCCGGGGTATTCTGCAATACCCAGCCCTGCTGATCCGGCAGGGTGTTCTCAGAGGCATCGTAGGTGACAAACCATATTTCGGCATGTAAGCAGTCGCAACAGACCATGAAGGTGAAAAACCACCCCGCCGCTATTGCCAGCAGCAAGACTCTTTTTCCCATTTTCCGCTCCTTTTTTATGTTCTTCAGGGCAACATCCTGCACCCGGAACATCCCCTCGTTAGGTAAACATTCAAAGTTTTATGATACCATAAAATGGGTTTTGACGTAAAGGGATATTCCCTTCAAATTTTTAAGATATCTGCACAATATTGGTAGTTTATGTTTTCAAGGTTTGGGAAAGTCTTTTTCGCCGAAGACCTCGGCGGTAAAGAGCAATACTTCGGTATCGGGTTGTTTCCAGGCATCGGGCGACAGGCCCGCCTTGCCGGCGCAACACTGACTGAGGAACTGTTCTTTGGTCCAGCCGGTCTCCGTGGCGACCTGCGGTAAAAAGCAGCCGCCGGCGAAACCTTTTTTGATATAAATTCCGTGTTTGCCTAACTCCAGACTCAGCGGATCGTCCGTCTTTTCCAAAGGCGAAAGCACCGAAATCTCAATATCAATATCCTGCAATTCCGCCGGGGTAACGGGATTCATGACGAAGCGCGGATCCCGCGTGGCGGAAATAGCCATCTCCCGAACCACTTTGATCAATTTTTCATTCGGCTCAAATCGTCCGATACAGCCGCGCAACTGCCCGTGATTATGAATCGTTACAAAACAGCTTCGCTTTTCATTGAACAGTGGGTCCTCCGACTCAAACTCGCTGACCGGCTCGCCCCGCACCACCGACTCGATCACCTTCCGCGCCACTTGCAACAATGATTGTTTTTGTTTATCCGTCATCGTCTCAATCCTTATCCCAATTTACGACTTCGTCTCGTAATCGCCTGATTATATTCTCTTTATCCGGTCCTTCATAGATTACATACAACCGAAAAATTTGAAAAGCATAAGGAGAGAATTTGGAGATCAAACTATGATCCATATCCACTAAAGATTGTGGTTCATCATTTCCACTGACGAAAACTTTTATGTCCTTCTCTCTTTCTTCTGAGATTCGCTCCCTTATTTGTTCTTCACTTAGTTGAGTGATTTCTTCATATCGACCCTTTTCAGGATATTCTCCTATAGTCAATGGTTTAGTTTCGCATAAAATGAACTGTCCTAAAGGGATTTTATATTCTTGGGATAGCAGTAATAATCTTGATTTACAGTTTTGTCGAAAAAATGTTCCCGCATGATGTTTCTTTTTTTTCTCCTCACAAACCGAAACTTCTTTAAGTAAGCTAGGCGGTGTACGAGTTTGAATAGATTTTGCTAAGGCTTTTATAACTTTATCACTATCAAAGGACGCTTTTTGTACAATTTGATCTATATAAGCATCCGTAAAACTATTCAATTTAGGCAATATGACCATATTTCTTACGACATTTCCATCTTCCGGAACTCCGTATCGATTTGATTCTCTATCACGAAGTCGGCGTAAAAGTTGGCGGCACGCTTCTTCCAATCCATAAGTCGTCTTATGATAATAAACCGCTCTATACATAAAGAATCGCGCCAAGAGAAGATGTTCTACGGCGGGAAGCGCTTTATCCAAAAATCCAACCATGCCCTCAGGGCTGATTTTCAAATTATTAAGAAGATAATTTATATCTATCTGCCCATAAGGGACGCCCGTAGATCGTGAATCGCGTAATAGATAATCCAATCTGTCCAGGTCTAAGCTACTATGGATTAATTTACTGAGTTGAAGCCCGGTCACTTCGGTTCTAGAGAACAGATTGGCAATTTCTTTGGCTCGTTTTTTCCCTCCAATTGCTTTGACCAAATCCGGTTGATTTTCAACGATAAGTCCCCCTAACTCTTCATGATCTGGATACTTAGCTTTCTTAGCGTTTAGAGATTCATGAGATAAACCAGGCCCCTCCACCTGTTCTTCGGTTAAACGCACTCGATCCACAGTCTCCATGAGATGAGAATACGGATAGTGACCAATATCATGAAGTAGGGCCGCTAATCTAAGATTTTCCTTTTGATGCCTCGTAAGATTAATTCGATTCTTTTGGGCCGACTCTAGTACTCTAATCATGATTCCCAATGTACCAAGACTATGAGCAAATCTCGTATGAGTTGCATTCGGATAAGCAAAATGAGACATGGCTAGTTGTTTAAGTTGACGTAAGCGTTGGAAGGAAGAGGTGTCAATGATTCTTACTTCACGATCGGTAAGATGAATATCGCCGTGAATCGAGTCAACCACCGATTTCCCTGGATGTTTATCCCGGGAGAAGGCCATACTTCGTAAGCTCCCCTAATGCCTCTTGAACATCATTCTCGCCGAAAACTTTTTGAAAACGTCTTAGCGTATCAACAATTTCTTTTATATTGTCTTGCGCTACCTGCTTCCGATGAACCAAGAAGTGAACGGAAGCTAATAATTCTAGTTTACGTCTCAGGTCGTTTCTTTCCAAACCCGCAAAAATTCCTTTTAATCTTTGCATTATAGCTACAGATTCATCATCCAATTTCCAGGATTGAGAATCATCCATTCCGTGCGAAATTTCACCATCGATTGCATATTCGTCTCGCGTCAATGAGGGGCAATAAGGGCCATGTAAATACCAATGGTAATAATAACCTAAATCAACTCCGGCAGCCTGGGCCAAATATACCGTCTTCTGAAGAATCAACCGATCCGTAAAACTATCTATTTGAAAAGGCAGCTTCAATTCGTCAATGGTCAGTTTTAAGCCGATTTGCTGACGATCCATTTCGGTTCTCCTTAACCTGGAACAGCATTTATGCCCTCTAACGTACTGGTATAATATCGACCAACTGCTTAAAGGTCAATGACAAAATCTATATGTCGAAAAACTCCGATTTCTCCAGATAAAACGGAAGTTTGACAATAGAACCTAGTAGTCCTGTTGCTATTGATTATCACTTTTTCTGTGCGCCGGGTAATTTCGGTTGCGGCGTAGGCGATATTGCCTCCGCGGTAATTCTGGATGATGGGGCGGAATTCATTTGTTCGCCGTTGATCAGATCGGTATCCGGACCGCTGCCGCCGGGTTGGCCGTCACGACCATACGAAATAAGGTCGTATCTTGACGTGTTATGCGTGCCGGGATATTTATACATATAAGGATTACCCCAGGGATCCAATATTCGATCCGTATTTTTTATATACGGTCCATGCCAACCCTTAACG
>CAZNQT010000244.1:0-7385 GCA_964574885.1 uncultured Pirellulales bacterium | reverse complement strand
GGATTTGATCGACCTCAATGTTTTTCAGGACGTCCACCCCACCTCCGATCCAGCGGACTTCGATGCGGTCAATCCGGTCGCGTTGGCCCAATCCGAAATGCAGACGGGTTCCATAATGGCTCTGGTATCCGCGTCCGCTGTGTACCTCGTCAATCAGAGACAAATTTCCCGCCGCCACCTTAACGCGAGCGCCCACGCCGTCCCGATTGGTTTTGACACCCTGCAATCGGATTTGAATCCAGTGGTTTTGGTTGACCGAGTCGTTGCGAAGGATGGTAGGCTCCCGGCGCGAATTGAGGATGACCACGTCGATGTCGCCGTCGTTGTCGAGGTCGTCGAAGCCGGCCCCGCGGCTACTGAGGTTGACCTTCAATCCGTCGCCGCATTCGTCCGAGACGTCGATGAACTTTTCCCTGCCGGTATTCAGCAGAAGGATGTTCCGCTGATAATAGGTCGAAGCGTCATCAAAGTTTTCGATATGATCCTGGAGGTGACCGCAGGCAATAAAGATGTCTCGGTTCCCGTTGTTATCGAAATCGACGAAGCCATTGCCCCAGGTGACTTTTTTACGCGTCCCGGCGGCGGCCCCGGTGACGAACGTCACGTCTTCGAACATCCCGTGGCCCAGGTTTTTATAGAGAGTAGATTGTTCGTTCTGATAGTCGGTGAGGTAGAAATCCATCCAGCCATCGTTGTTATAATCCCCAAAGTCCACGCCCATGCCCGCCTGTTCAAGCCCACCGGCGTCATACGCCACACCGGCGATCAGTCCGACGTCTTCGAAGCGCCCCTTACCATCATTCTGAAAGAGATAATTGGCGCACACGTCGTTCGCCACAAACACGTCGGTATCATCGTCGTTGTCATAATCGCCGCAAATCATTCCCATTCCCCAACCGGCGTAAGCGCCTACTCCGGACTCGTCGGAGACATCCGTAAACGTGCCGTTGCCGTTATTGCGATAGAGGGTATCGGGAATCGGCTGGTAGTAACGGGGGATGGCGTACATGAGTTTCATGGAGGCCTGGACTTTGGCATGGGTATCGGCGGTAAACTCAAGGTAATTGGCCACGTATAGATCCAGATCGCCGTCGCCGTCCATGTCTAAGAAACACGCGCCGGCTCCCACCTGGTTACCGTTGCCCACGCCCGCTTCATTCGTGACATCCACAAACGTACCAGCGCCGTTATTTCGGTACAGGACGTTAGGCCCATGATTGTTGAGATAGATATCCTGATCGCCGTCATTGTCGTAATCGGCGATAGCGACCCCCAGCCCGTAGCTCGTGTCCCCCACGCCGGCCGTTTCGGTTACATCAGTAAATTTCCAATTCCCGTCGTTGCGATAGAGGGCATTTCGCGGTAAGACCTTAGCTTGCTTGCCCGGCAGCGGCGATCCATTCAGGAAGTAGATGTCCACATCCCCGTCGCCGTCATAGTCAAAGAGCGCCAGTCCGGCACTGACGGTTTCCATGATGTAGTATTTACCGCTGCTGCCATCCGTATGTTTGAAGGTAATCCCGGTCTGCGTGGAGACGTCGGTAAGTTGAATAGGGCACTGTGCTTTCGCGGCGGAGAGAACCGCCGCGCCGGCCAGGCCCAGGATGCATGTCCACGGCAGGATGGATCGGCGGCGCCAGGCTGTTGTAAAAGTTGGCATACTATTTTTTCTTTTGCATCTGGTCGTATATTTGCCTATAGGTTGCGTTATCGGGTTCCAGCTCGATGGCCTGTTTGACCGCCTGGCGTGCGTCCTCGATACGATTCATACGTGCTAATAGTACCCCGGCGAAAACATGATATTTAGGATTCTCAGGCGCCAGTTGTATAAGTTTCTCAGACATCCGGAGGGCCTCTTGGTTCCGTCCGATCTGTTGATAGAAGTCTGCCAGTTGCTCATACATCCGTAGAGCTTTTTTGTTGCGTCCACTGTGCAGATAGAGGATCGCCAATTCCTTGCGGCACTCCATGTTCGCCGGATCCAGTTGCGCGGCCCGCAGCCAATGTTTTTCCGCGGTTTGCTTTCGGCCGTGCTCGGAATACATTATACCGGCATTCGTGTGGGTTTTCGAAGCACGATGGCGAGACTTAATCAGCAGCTTTTGATGTAAAACCTGATCTCTTTTATCCGGCAATGTTTTCCAGTCGCGGGCTTTCATTTCCCGAAACATTTTTCGGTATTTGTCGGCCTCGTCCTTTTGTCCGAGCCGTGCCACTACCGTGGCAATCCCATAGCACGCCTCTGTGTAGCCGGGATTGAGTTGCAAGGCCTTCCGGAAGCACTGCCCGGCCTGTTCGTACTGCTGTAACTGCTGGTGCGCCTGTCCCAGCAAGTAATATTTTACCGCCAGGTTTTCCGTCGAATTGGTGGGAATCTCGACGGCTTTTTCGAGCGCCGCGAGTGCCTCCCGGGGTTTGCCCAGTCGTCTCAACGCCCGTCCCAATTGCGTGTGAATGCCGGGCATTCGGGGGTCAATTTTCAGGGCCTGGCGGGCAATTTTCACCGCCCTTTCGAACTCGCCTCTCTCCACAGCCGTAAAGGTCATACGCACGTAGCTATCGGCCCGGCGAGGCTCCAACTCGGTACACTGCTGCCAACATTTCATGGCCTCGGCCGTCTTGCCCTGTTCTGCGTACACATCACCCATCAGGCCGAGCGGATCGGCACTATCGGGGAAATCCTGAATAAGGCGGTTCAGGACCTCCATAGTCTCTTTCTCCAGGTTCTCTTCGGTATATAGTTTTGGTTCGGCCGCTTCGTTTTCGACCGCCGGGGTTCCGGGCAAATCCTCCGGGGGATGGGACGAAGTCGTTCCCCCGGCAAGAGACATTCCGGCAAGGGGTTGTGCCTGCCGTGTGCCTTCTTGTTTGGGTCCATCAGTCGATTTATCCCCCGTGCGCCAAAATGACCTCGTGAGGCCGAGTCCCAGAATTACCGCCCCGCACATTCCACCAAAGACGAGAAACCGGCCCTTGTGCGTTTGGGCATCGCGTACGGTCCCCGGATGCGAAGGGGATTCATTCCGTCTGCGTCGCTTGTTCGCTTTGTGCTTTTTCATCTAAATTGACGTTTCTCATATCAGACGCTTAGCGGAAACGCTAAGCCTACTTCCCTTCAGCATATCAAATCTATCTCGGCAAGTCAAAGATTTTAAAGGTAATGTGAATCGAAACGTAACGCCGTGATCCGTATTCGGAGTCATCCAAATACGACCTCCATGAGCTTCGATAATGGAATGACTCAATGATAAGCCTAATCCTAATCCTTGTGTTTTCGTGGTAAAGAACGATTCAAATATTCGCTCTGCATCATCTACATGGAGACCTTTTCCTGTATCCTTTATAGACACTTCGATCTCATTCTCAGACGTGAGACGTGTACCCAATACCAATATACGCTCATAAGGATCAACCTCTTCCATGGCTTCATAGGCATTAAGAATAAGATTGATCAAGACTTGTTCGATTTGTATCGGATCAATTATGACTTCCGGCAAGGGATCGGTGAATTCCCATCGTACCGAGGCTCCAATTTTCCTTCCTTCTGCCTCGACAAGTTTTGCCGCCTCTTTCATAATCTGGTTGATCCGAGCCGGGATGCGCCTAGGCGTATGATTACGCACAAATCGCTTTATACTGTTGATGATTTGCCCCGCCTGCTGGCATTGGTTGACAATTTCTTCCAAGGCCTGGGAAACCTCATCGGGTATCTCCGTCTCTGACTCCATGATGCGACGGCAACCTCCCGATAATAAACTGATTGCCGAAAGCGGTTGATTCAACTCATGCGCCAATCCCGATACCATTTCTCCTATATTGCTCAAACGAGACGCATGCGCTAATTCCACCTGATGTTGCTTTTCTTGTTCCTTTGCTCGCTTTCGCATTAATGCATTGGCGAAAATCTCTCCGACAATTTTCAATAACTGCACACTGTCTTTGGTCCAATTCCTCTCCTGATGCACGGAAATAAAATTAACAAATCCCAAAATCGAACTGCCATAGATCAGTGGTACGCAGATCATAGATTGAATAACTTCCGCAGCGTATCCATGACGATTGGCAGTACATTCATCCGAGTGGTTCGAAACCCGAGGAATAAAAAGTACCTCTAATTTCCGCAGCATATCTTTCGCGGATTTAAAATCATCCACCCATAGATTTTGCAATCGTTCTTTATGCGTTTCCATTCCTTCACGGCACCATTCATGCGTATTATCCATAAACGTCCCGTTTTCTTTATATTGAAAAACATAGCTGCGGTCTGCACTGAGGAATTCGCCGATTTTTTGTAATGCGTTGTTGATGCCGTTGTCAATCTCGTCGGAATCGAGATTGATAAACTCCGTCGAGATCGACAGGACGAGGTTTTCAAAAATCATTCTATATTGCAATTCTGCTTCGGCTTTCTTCCGTTGGGCTATATTTTCAAATGCTATCGCCAATTTATCATCCGGAAGACGAAATGCTCGTATCCGAAAGATCCCTTTGATTTGTTGATCCTCGTAATACAAATCTTCCACCTCGAAGGTTTTACCCGTCCTCATAACCTCAAGGTAGGCATCGGTAATACCTTGTTGCCGTGCCGCCGGCCAGTTCTCATCAAATTCTTTCCCTTTATAATCCTCCGTTCGAATTCCGGTGAGACGTTCCGATTCCGGATTTCCTTTTAAAAGAACTAATGTATCGGGAGGTGAATATTGATAGATAAAAAGGCCTGCGGGAATCGCATTTACTATATCATCCGACATTTGGAGAGTCGTGCGGAGTTTTTCTTCCGCCTGGATTCGTTCCGTTATATCGCGGGCTACGGAAACAATATAATCTTTATGGTTGTGTTGTACGTATTTAATACTCACTTCCACGGGAAATGTTGATCCATTTCTTTTTTTATGTTCCCCAAGGAATAGCATTTGTCTTTTCTGTCGGAGTTGATTGACGTGCGCAGACCAGGCGACAGGATTCGAATTCTTGACATCAATTTCCATCATTCGCATAGTTAAAAGTGTTTCTTTATCAAATCCTAAACGGGAGCAAGCTTGATCGTTTACATCCAGAAATTGACCGGTTTCCGGTTCCATCACAAAAATAGCGTCGTGGGACTGGTTGATCAGGCATTGGGATAATTTCAACGCCTCTTCCGCCCGCTTGCGCTCGGTGATGTCAAAGTTATATTCAATTATATGAGTAATAGTACCCTGGCGGTCAAGGATCGGGTGACCGTGAACTTCGATATAGCGACGATTTCCATCTTCGTCATAATGGATATGTTCCGTGGTGACGGGTTTATGGATTTTTCTGATTTGCTCCAGGGGGCATTTATGCTCGACGCTGCTGCAGGGGGCATCGAGATGGTGTGTAAGGGCATAACAGGTCGAGTCTTCGGACAGATGCCCGAGGTTGACCGCCGCGTTCGCCATTTTTATCGTATAATCCCGCACGTCGATCACATAGAATGGATGTTTCAGAGCTTGCAACACACGATATAGAAAATCATTTTGTGAGAGCAGGTTGATCTCGGCCGCCTCGTTGCCCTCCACAGATCCTCCGGTTTCAGCGCCGAATCTCATGCCGGCCTTGGTGGTTGTCATTACAACCGGTCTGTATGTCTCCTCGCTTTCAAACTGCCCTTCTTCCGCCTGTTTACACACGGTACTATCTTGGGAAAATAAGGCTACTTGGGCAACCTTATCGTTAGCATCGAATACGGGATAGATTTGAGTGTGAAAAATCATCCCGGCTTCTTCATCTTCGAAACGGACTGGTTTGCCCGTACGGACGACTTCGGAAATATATTTTTTCCAGGTGGTAACACATTCAGGAGGGATGTGATCAAAAGCACTGGTCCCACATAATTCTTCATCGCCTTTCCCGAGTCTGGTAGCTGCCCTGGTATTCAAGGCGAGAATAACACCCTGAGTATCCGTGAGTAAAGCGGAGTCAAATGTTGCATCCAGAAGAGCTCTCACGGTTGTTGCACTAGTGCATAATACCGGCTCCCGACGCTTATGTGGAGTGTGTAATTCCTCGAATTTCACATGACGCGATCGACGTTTAGCCAATTCTATCATTCGTTGGGAGCGGCGTACTTCTTGATCCTCCATGATCCAAGCTCATCCTATGCAATATTTCGATTCTAAAGTGTATATCTAATAGTTTACCTGATTACGTCAAATATCATACTAGGATTTTCTCTTAATGTCATCGTTTATATACCTTACAATTGGAGGGAGTCAATTGTCTCTCGAAAGGGCTTTTTCATGGCAGGTCTTATAGTGTCAAGGTCGTAAATCCTTGCAATATAAGATTTTACATGCTACTGCAATCCCATTTGCGTCGCAAAGTTTTCTGTTGCAGATATATCCATTTTGCCAGAATATAATCCCGTCTGCAAAAAATACATCAATCTCCGGCGCGGGGACCATGAAATAGTTAAAGAATTAAACGCTACGATAGGATTCAATTCCTATACGATTCTAATACGATTCGTGCCTCCAAAAATAGGACAGTAATAGGACAGTGAATAAAAACAACGGGAATTATAAGCCTATTGACATGGTCCGATGGCACAGCAAGGCGAATGGCTAGGCCGGGAGACGCGAGGCTATTTCAATTACCATGCGATAACAATGGCGGTTCGATACGTATGGACAAATCTGCATGGATTCTGGATGAGAGCAAGTTTCTGTCCACAAAAGAGGCCAAAAGGCTGCTCCGGGCGGCGAAACCTATATCTCGCGCCGTTACACCGGCCAGATCCTCGACGAAGATATCGTTTATAGACTGATAATTTAGCAATTGAGGGTAATTTGAGGGCAACGGGTGAGTCAAAAATAGTAGAAACCTTACAAGTCCCTGAAGTCAAAGAACTTATGAAATGCCTGTCAGAAAAACCGGAGAGGGCGGGATTCGATCTGCCCAATTTCTGTAACCTTGCTAAACAGCTATATTTACAGCTTAATTCCAATAATAATAAGGACTTAGGTTCTCTCGTTGACTTACTATTTCGATACGATTTTATACTATCTCGTGACCGAATTTGAGGGCAATTTGAGGGCAACTATGCCTCCTGCTATATGAACTACCCAGCAATTCAAGGAATATGCAAAACGAAAGTTGAACAGGAATCAATAAGGAACAAAGGCAAATAGGCATACCAAACATTCTCCAATATCAATCAATAGAGGGTGAAATAAGGTATATCAAGTGCCAGAATCCGCCCGAATCTGTTAAATATGGGGTGTAGGATGGTATTCCGGGGCGAATGTGTTATATATAGGAGGATATTTCGCTTTTTCTTAGCGGGATATTTGCTATTTAATAACAGTACTGTCCCGAATGGCGGTCCGTTAAGCAGATTAAAAAAATAGGTCTCCCATTACCGA
>CAZNQT010000243.1:0-7394 GCA_964574885.1 uncultured Pirellulales bacterium | reverse complement strand
CGCCAACACTATGAGAAAAAGAAACAAACAGATTACATTGGCCCGTTGTTGCGCCTTTTTCTCGACATAATCTTCCGGTAAAAAATCAAGTTTCTTCATGACTGCTCCTGTTTATTTCGTATGCACACCACTCAAACTTAATCCGAAAGCCACTGCCCAATCGCAATGACGTTCACCCGACTCCAGATCACTATGCTTGCCGGTACGCGTCTCCGGAGACACCCGTGCCACCGGATCCCCCAAATGCGCCGGCAATCCTAACCCACGAGCCACTTGTTGGCACAATACTGTGTGCTTCGCTTGCCCCCCCACAAAAATAACCTTTTCCACCTGCTGCCCCTCGAACATCAAATCATGATATCGCACGCAACTGCGCAACTCTTCGCATAAACTTCGAATCGTCGGGGCCATTACGGTGGCGACATCAATTTCCTCTGGGGATTCCGTCAGTGTCGCGGTTCCACCCATGGACTTATCTTCATCTCCTTCCGCCTGCATAGACGAACAGTTCGCTTTGACTGCGGAATGGCTCGGATCCACTTGACTCCGCTCGGATACCTTCATCGCAATCGCCAAATCCTCGGCAGACAGATTTTGTTGCGAGGCGATGGCTTGCTCATAACTCTCCCCTTTCGCCTCACAGATCGATCGAATCATATGCTCTGCGGCAATCCCGATCGTCCGACAAAAAACAATATTCAAACCATGGGTTATCACTACCTTTGTGCAACTGTGACCCAAATCGATGAACATCACTCCCCCGGAAGAATCGTGTTGTTTATTCAGAAGATGGGCAAAACAATTTACCAACGCGCACGGTTCGACATTAATCGAGTCAATCTGCATTTTCGTACGTCCAATAAAACTCAAGTGCTGCTCCACGACACTGTGCGATGCCGCCAGGAGAATCACTTCCATCTTGGTTTCCGAACCTTCATAGACTTCCCCTGCAATAATATGACGCAGGCGGGCCCGATGAATATCAAAAGGCACCTTACCCTGCGCTTCCCAGGGAAGCGTCTTTTCCAGTAGCTCTTCGTCCATCTTCGCTAAACGTAAATGTTGGACCAGCAGCTCCCGCGCCGGCAGACAGGTGATCACCCGTGTCTCCTTGAACGGTTTGCTCGATAACAATTCTCGCACCGTCTCGACATACCATTCCTGTACTGCCGATGGATTTCCACGAATCTCATGAGGAACTTCTGCCTGTGCCGCCGCTACCAAACCCAGACCTTTTCCCGCACCGCTCAATTGCACTAATTTCACGCTGCTGCTGCCCAGGTCCACCCCAATCGGATAAACCTTTTGTCGTAAAAAACCCAACATTCGGCTGATGCCTCCTTCCCCCGCTATCGCGTTTTCTGCTAATCTCCAGTATTCGTTTTATTTCTCCCCTTATCCCATTTACCCCTTTTCTACGGTTTTCCCACATTACAAACATAGAATACGTTTACCTAAATCGTCAAACGACTTACTGAATTTAACTAGATATCTCTCCCCCCCTCCATTTTACCGGTCCTTCAAAAATCTAACACTTTCCCTGATCCGTACAATCCTTACCAATATTAATACCGACAAGATACATCTAATATCTACATCCAAGGACCGATAAAGAAAAACGTGAATCCCCCGCATATAAAAAAAGCGATCGTTTCCCGATCGCCTGAAGATTTGCTATTTGCCTGTTTACGCGTTGATGCTCTTTTTATCCGCTTTCAGCATCCTTGGGTTTAAAATCCACAGCCACACACGATACGATAAACTGTACTGCCGATTCCGTTTCTGCGGTAAGTGTTTCCCATTCCTCCACCATGGGACTCTCAATCAATCCAGACCAGTTCGATAAATCCTTCTCGGCGCCGACCAGATTATCGACCGCCGTCCAGGGATTCATGTTTCTAACCATCCTGGGGGGTTTATCAGTTTCCGTATTATCCGATGTTTCCCGATGATTCAGCCACAGTAAAATACTACCTAACAGCACTAATCCTACGCAGGCCGCTGTCAGAATCCGCCGCAAGTGGTGTCGTCCCTCCGGAGAATATTCATACCGGTTCGGAATTGCTTTCCCCGGTATGATCGCATTCATAATCTTCTGCTTGAACGCTTCCGATAATTCTATTTGCGACACAACTGCGTCCCGCCCCAGACGTTCCGATATCTCTTGTTGTAATTCGTAAAACGACCGACACTCGTTACAACGCTGCACATGTCGATCCAGTAGCCGAGGCAACGGCTTCTCGGAATGCAGCGCCTGAGCCAACTTCCATCGATAATATCTGCAAAACATAATCTCACCCACCTGTCCAGGAACAAGATAACAATGGTTTCAAATCCACTTTCGATTCTTCAATCTCCGTCGAATTGTTCGGCAATCGTTTTGCCAGGTTAATTCGGGCACGGTACAACAACACCTTCACGTAAACCGGTGTTTTTCCCATTACGCGCGCGATTTCCTTGATCGCCATCCCTTCGCTGTATTTCAGCCATAACACCTCAAATTGATTTGCCGATAATCCTTTCGCCGCTTTCCACAGACTTCGCTTCGTTTCCCGTCGAGTCAATTCTGCCACTGGTCCCGCCGTTACGCTTTCCATTTCCGGCAGTGTCTTTTCTGCCCGGCTTCTGCGAAAATGGCTTATTGCCAAACGCGATGCTATCGTAAACAACCACGTGGAAAATCGCTGCACCTCACGAAAACGATCCAGATTCTGGTACGCTCGGACAAAAGTTTCCTGCACCAAATCTTCCGCATCGTGCCAACTTCCGGTTTTGTGGTGCAGATACGTCAGCAGTCGGCCCCCGAACCGATCCACTAATTCCCCAAACGCCGCCGAGCTGCCCTGTCGTGCCAGACAGGCCAGCTCTTCCGCGCTTATGGTCCAGACCGCGCGGCGACGTTCTCCACCGTTCTTTGTCGTTACGGCGCAGTTTAATTTTGTTTTTGCTGCTCTCTGTCGCATACCTTTTTCAATGCCGCAAAGATCTTTTCCGACGCCATCTGAAAACTTACCTGTACCAGGTTGTTTTCGACAGTGATCCCTATCGACGCGGCCAACTGTGCCAACTCCGGATGGTTTTTCCCGGCCAGGACTCCCACGGCAATTAATCCCTGGGCCATCTGGCCGACGGCGACTGCTGCCTCGGGTGTCTTGGCTTTCAGATCCCCGTCGATATAAAACTGCTCGTTCGCCTCGCCTATTACCAGCGTAAGCTCATCGGTCTGTTTGAAAATCAGGGCGTTTTTATGATTCGCCATGGTGCTGACGTCCTTGGCCGCTGCCAGCAAAATCGCGCCCGGCCCCTTCGTTGCCGGCAGCGAAAAGGAACCTTCATCTTTGGCGTTCTTCTCCTTGCCATTCAATACGGCAACGCCCAGTTTCACCGCTTCCACACTGCCCGCTATAAGCACCTGATCCGCATCATAAAATATTCCATACGCCCGTTCGTTTTTATTTTCATCAATCCAACTGTGAATGACCAGATTGCCATCCCGAATTTCTTCATACGATTCATTTAACTGAACCAATCCCAGAAGAGTCTGTTTATCATAGTTGCCTTGAATGAGCACCACGGCCTTGGCTTTATCTTCTCCCTGGCCGTACACCGTCACATTCCTCACATCATCAAGCGGATGAAACGAAAATGTCTGCTTGAATTCCAACAACTTCGCTTCGAGTCCCTTTTCTATCATCTCATTACGAATTAATTGCCCCAGTTTCGACTGATTCAACCGATCCATATCCAGGTGTACCACCCAGTTCGCCGACGCCGCCACCTGCTCTTTCGCTAAGGGGCCTCCCAGCACCGGGAGTACTATTCCCATTCCCATTACCATCACAAATGTCAGTACCGCTTTCTTCATGGCTCGATCTCCTAATTTCTATCCTTCCTTTATACCCAAAACGTATTACGATTTTGTTACCTGTTTGTTACGAAATGGCGCCCATTTTCGCTTCAAAGTCCGCATTCGTTCCAGTAATCGCGTTCACATTCTCATCCTTCTTCCAATCCTTTTGCTTATTACTAATTTTTGGTTCATTCACCCCTTAATACGCCCCTGGGAAGCAATAAGTTACAGAAAATTACTAAGAAATAATCCATATCCCCCCATTTTTACTTCGAAATCTCCCTCTGATTCCGAATATAGGCGCCGATAGACTCCACCGTATCAATCCACACTCCATTGGCCGGATCCTGACAATATTCACAAATCGCCTTAAGTGTATCCGCCCGGACGGTTTGACGCTTTCCCGCCGGGCCGATCTCATGGCCGGCAAAAATGAGCCAACTGCCTTCCTCTTTCGCCTGCTCCATCAACGTTTTCGCCTGCTCGAAATCCAGGCCGTCCAGTTCCGTGCCCAGCAATTGAGCCAGATCGCAATAGCCGGGATCATTTCGGTGTTCATCCCGCCAGCCGCGACCGGCCAAAAATCTCTCCGCCACCAGAGGCACGTAACTTTTTACGCCCGCTCCTCGTCCGATATATTTCTGGCCACAGGGATAAGCAAAGGTCATGGCTTGAATCCCCAATTCGTTTTGTATCACATTATTCGCCTCTACCATTTCTTCTTCTATAGTTTCCCAGGTGTATTCTTCCAGTGCCTTATGTCTGGCAAAGGGAAAATTGCCTGAACAGGGATGATTCAGAGTATGATTACCAATCTCGTGTCCTTGCGAAACGGCTCGTCGCCAACCCGCCAACCGTTCTGGCAATCGCGACGGACTGACATAAAAGGTTGCTTTCACTCCCTGCGAACCCAGGATCGGCATACCCACGTCAATCTGACTAGGCCTGGCATCATCGAAGCTCAGACTGACCGCCGCCCTTTTCCCCGTCGGCCAGTGAAAATCCGACTTTTCTTTCATTACTTGCGCATAGGGATCCGTTGATGGGGTATCCTGCGGTGAACATCCGGAAAAATAACTGATTATCAATCCAAACAATATCACAGCATTCCATCGGATCATCTTCATAATAGAATCCTACTTTCAAAAATTTTTTTCTATGTCATTTTGCTTTTTTTAATTTTTGATCTTTTATTTATCTTCCAGCCAACCGGAAAGGGTAATCGACTCTTGGGATTCTATCAGCTTCTGATACAACTCCGGTCGTCGGGCCTTGAGATAACGTTGACCGGAAGAATTTTCAAGCTTATCCGGTGTCAGAAGCCCCACTACTACATCATCCTCCAACGCCCGACTTTCTACTAGAATTTCTCCGTACGGATCGATAATCATCGCCAGGCCCGGCTTGACGGTGTCGAAATCCCAACCGATCGGATTGCTGAATACGTAATAGACGCCGTTTTCGTATGCCCGCGTGGGCAGCCAGCGCATCAACCAACCGCGACCTTTCGGCCCGAGAAATTCCTGCCGCAGCCGAACCGGATCGCGATGGCGATTCTCCCACAGTTGCTTATCTACCGTCCCCCGACCCGGCATAACCGACGGCAGACAACCGGTCACATGCGGCGCAAAGATGATTTGAGCGCCCAGCATCGTCGTAATCCGAGGATTCTCTACCAGGTTATTATCGTAACAGATCAAAAAACCCACCTTCCAGCCCAGAAGTTCAATCACGTTAAAATCCTCGCCGGCAGATAAATTCGTATTCACAAACGTATGCAGCTTACGAAACTTGGTGATATAGCCCTCCGGTCCTACGGTAACGTACGTATTGTAAAACTTGTCCTTTTCCCGTTCGATCAAACCGGCCATCACTATGACCTTAAATTCCTGCGCGATCTTAATCAACTCCCGCACACTCGGCCCCTCCGGCACCGGCTCCGCCGATTCCACCAGCGGTGACGGATCGTTACCCTGCATCCAGGAATACGCCGGAATACAACACTCATGAAAACTAACGATCTGAGCGCCCTGCTCGACCGCCTTTCGCGTCAGGTCCCGCATCCGACCCAGGTTATACGCCTTGTCCTTATCCCGATTCTCAAACTGCACCGCCGCTACCCGAATATCTTTCATCGTTTACACCTCTGATTGGCTAACTCATTATAAGAGAACACACTTTTTAGAAATCACTATTTTCATCGCGACTCCACTGGCCACCGATATAATCTCTTGATGCTTCCCATCCGGGAGGTAGATCGGCTATCTCTGCAAGTGTGGGATCCTTATCCAATGCCGTCTTCATGGAAATAACTCGTCCATCTTCGATACTATCTGTAGTGCCGCAAGTAAATCCCCAAGAGTGATCATCCGAATAATGAACTACTTGCAATATGGGAAGATCCTCTTCAAGCACCTGCCTCGTTGTTATCGCAGCTACATTTGGTGCTTGGTCGAAAGGCCAATTCTCCGTCATTTTCTTCCCTTTCCTCATAATGTATATGTGGTTTCTTTGTCAGAATAAACGGTGTGTAATGCACACCCTACCTGTTCTGCCTGCTATCTATTGGATGCTATGAACCTGGAATTGATCCTCGGCCCATCCCAGCTTTTGAGCCACTGCTCGCGGATACTCCCAACCGGCGTCATCTTTTTGATACAAATCGACTCGACTTTGCTCCGCCGCCATCGCTACCGCCTGCGGCACATCCAGAAACCGCAGTACATTTAAAAAGATCGGTCGCTCGCGGTGCGATTTCGGCAGATTCCTCAGTGACAGCGATTCGATCTTCGTTTCAAAGAGGGAAGCATACAATGCAATCCCCGCCATCATCCCGTTTCCGCGTATTTGCATTTTTGCCTTTTTCAACTGGGGCATCACTCGCACCGCCTGAATCGCTCTTCGGACGTCCCACACCCGCATCCCATCCAGCGTCTGTCCCAGCAGCATAAAACGCCGTCGAATATGAGTTCGCTTACGCTCATTAAAATTCCACGCCGTCGGACCTATTCCCCGCGGCGCAAAATACACCAGCGCCGTATCGGACTGCTTGCATTGATCCTTTATGGTCTGATATATCTCTTCGTTTTCCTTGGAGGAGCCATATTCCTTGAGTTCTTCGGCAAAACCGACCTGCATCCCCGCCAACCACTCCCGCCAGGATTCCTCGCCCAGAATGTGTAACTCCACCCGGTGAATGTCTTTCAAATCCGAACGCTGTACCACAAATATTGGTAACGAGATAGTCGGCTGACTCGAAAATTCAAAACCACTCAAGCAAATTCCATCCTTCTCCGCATGAAAAACTTCCTTTAGTTCTAAGGATTCTGCTTTCGTTGGCCAACCGCGAAAACATTTCTCCAACAGTACTTTTCGCCATCCGTCGCGCAACTGCTGCCAGGACTGCCTGGATTCCGGAACCGGTATATCCGAAGCCATCGCGATAAAAGTCTCCTGAATTTCGGCATTAATCTGATCCTCCGGCAGTTTGTCAAATACTTTAAGTTGTTCCTTATTTTTTAAAAAAATTTTGGTTCAAAATAAG
>CAZNQT010000242.1:0-7406 GCA_964574885.1 uncultured Pirellulales bacterium | reverse complement strand
CGCATTATCATCGCGTATTGGTATTTTCTCCGGAGGGAACCCTCCTGGATCAATTCGGTCAATTTGGAGAGGAAGACGGCTGTTTTATCTATCCAACGGACGTCGCTTTTTCCGGCGAGGGGAAAATATTCGTCAGCGAATACGGGGGGAACGACAGAATCAGTGTGTTTGATGAAGAAGATACGTTCCTGTACAGCTTCGGGAAGCCGGGATCCGGCCAAGGACAATTTTCGCGACCCTCCGCTCTTTGCGTGGATCGGTCCCGGAGTCGCTTGTATGTAGCAGACGCCTGTAATCATCGGTTGGCGATTTATGATTTTACCGGGGACTTGAAAGGATACATCGGTTCAGCGGGTCGATCTCCGGGCCAACTTCGGTATCCGTACGACCTGGCGCTGACAAGAGAGGGAGACCTAGTGGTTTGTGAATACGGAAATAATCGTTTACAATGGTTCGATCCGGACGGTCTCAGTCTGGCAGTGTCTGGTCGTCCGGGATATCAAAAAGGTGAATTAGCGTACCCTTGGGGAGTTGCCGTGGATACGCAAGGTCGGTTGTATATTGTGGATGCCGGCAACAACCGAATTCAGGTTTGGCAGTAATAATCGCGATGTATAATTTTCATTTTGCCCAGCCTTGGTGGTTTCTATTCTGCGTTCTTTTGGCGCCGTTGATCTGGTTTTCCCGGCGGAACCTCACCGTATTTAAACCGGTGCGTCGATTCGTAGTGATCCTTCTGCGCTGCTTGGTGATACTCCTGTTGATTTCATTGCTGGCCCATCCGAATCTCACTAAGGAAAATCAGCAACTCAGTTTGCTGATCGTACGAGATCGAAGCCAATCGGTACCGGAGGAACTGCAACAAGCCAGTTTGCATTACCTTACGCAGGCCCTCGTCCAGAAAAAGGCCGGTGATCTGCTGGCGGTAATCGACGTCGCGGAAGCAGCGAGTATATCCATGCTACCATCCAACCAAACGAAGGTAAAGGAGCGCTATACTTCTCTTAATGGTCGGCAGAGCAATTTAGCTCAGGGATTGCAAATGGCCTTGGCAATTGCTCCGCCGGACACGGGGGCGAGAATTTTACTGATCAGCGACGGAAATGAAAACGCCGGCGATGTCAAAGAAGCGGCTCGAATTGCAGCAGCCAATGAAATACCCGTCGATGTATTACCGTTGCGTTATACCTATGAGCGTGAAGTAATTTTTAAACGTTTGTCCGCCCCCGCTAAAGCGCGAAGCGGCCAGACCATATCGCTGCGTTTCGTATTGAAGAGTGCAATTGCCAGTCGAGGGAAATTGATGTTGACTCTCAACGATCAACCAGTGGATCTGGTTCCTGAATCCCCCGAGGTCGCAATGGAAATCAGTTTAAAACCGGGCGCCAACGTCAAGACGATATCGCTGCCGGTCGGTACGCGGGGCATGCATACGTTTAAGGCCGTTTTTCTACCCGACGATCCCGCTCAGGATCGCATCAACGAGAATAATCAGGCCACGGCGATGACGTACGTGGCCGGCCCGGGTCATGTTCTGGTAGTGGATGCGGATGGGGCCGCGGGCGCTCCCATGCGACAGGCCCTGCGTAACAGCGACATTGAAGTTCGTTATCGCATGGCGGCGGAGTTCCCAGACGAGTTGGCGCCGCTCATGGATACGGATGCCGTGATTCTGGTCGATACGGATTGCAGTAATTTTTCTTATCAACAACAGGAGATGCTTTGCCGGTACGTTAAGGATCTTGGGGGAGGATTGATAATGGTCGGAGGACCTCATTCGTATGGGGCCGGGGGCTGGATTGGATCACCGGTTGCCGATATGATGCCGGTGGACTTCGATCCGCCCCAGAAAAAACAATTACCCAAGGGTGCGCTGGTCTTAATCATGCACTCCTGCGAAATGCCCCAGGGAAACCTCTGGGGCGAGCGTATCGCCTTGGCGGCCGTAAAAACGCTAAGCCGTCTGGACCTCGTGGGCATATTATCCTACGGTTGGCAAAGCGGAGATGCCGGATGGGTGTATCCTCTATCACCGGTTGGAGACAAAACGAAGGTAATTTCGGCGATCCAGAAAATGCAAGTAGGCGATATGCCGGATCTGGGGGCGCACCTGCAGCAGGCGTATCAGAAACTGAAAGACTGCGACGCCGCGCAGAAACACGTGATTATCATTAGTGACGGCGATCCCGCGCCGCCCACGGGACGGCTCCTCGCCCAATGTAAAGAATCCGGTATTACCTGCACCGGCGTTGCAGTGTTTCCGCATTCACCAGCGGACATTCAATCCTTGTTACGCGTGGCGCGGGCGACGGGCGGCCGGTTTTATAACGTGAAGGATCCCCAAAAGTTGCCGCAGATATTTATTAAAGAGGCCCAGGTCGTTCGCCGCGCCCTGATCGTTGAAGAAAGTTTCGTCCCCCAAACTACGGCCGTCACGGAACTCAACAAAGGATTGCGGCAACAACCACCCCCATTAGATGGGTACGTATTAACCGGCTGGAAAGGCGGCTTGTCGCAGGTTGTTTTCGCGAGTACCCAATCAGATCCGGTCTTGGCAAGCTGCCAATCCGGTTTGGGGCGCTGCGTTGCGTTTACCAGCAGCTTCGACAGTCGTTGGGCTTCTCGTTGGATAAGCTGGGGCGAGGTCGAACGGCTCTGGGAGCAGGTAGTGCGCTGGGCGGGTAAACCGGTGCAAGCCCACGATTGTGAAGTGTTTACCGATGTACAGGGGCGTCAGGTCCAGGTCCATGTCGAAGCCATCGATGCGGAAGGCAAATTCCTGAATCTGGAAAATCTCGGGGGACGGGTGATCGGTCCTGACATGTCCGGTACGCCGCTACCCCTCACCCAGGTTGGTCCCGATCAGTTCCAGGGGGATTTTCAGGCAAATGTATCCGGAAGTTACATCGTGAATTTACAGTATCGTAAAATGGGCGAAGGTGACAAAATTCACCATACCCATACTATCGTGAACGTACCTTTTGCGCCGGAATTTCGCGATCTTACCTATAATGCCCCATTATTAACGGAAATCAGCACTCTAACCGGCGGTCGCGTGTTACCGTCCGAACCGGAACAGGCACATCTTTTTGCTTACAGCGGTGTTAAATTTCCTGAGACTCAACTCCCGTTGAATCCATGGCTCATCCGGATTTGGCTGGTGATCTTTCTGCTGGACGTAGCGGTTCGGCGAATATCCCTGGACTTTAAGGCCATAGTCCGACGTTTGCTGGTTTGGGTTCGTCGTACCCGGGGTGAAAAAACCAGTCGAACGCTGGAGCAATTGCGGATCACTCGTAAAAAACTGCAAACCCAACTTTTCCGCCGGACCTCTCCTCCGGATGCCTCCCAACGTTATGAAGCCAAGGTAGAAGCTAAACATGATTTGCCGCTGGCGCCCCCTTCCACCCAGAACGAGTTAAAGACGGAATCTCCCTTGGAAGAGAAACCGAAAATGCCGACAAAAACATCCACGGAGGAGACTTCCCACATTCAACAACTCCTCCGGGCGAAACGGGAGGCTGCCGACCGGCGGAAGAAGGATAACGAAGATCAACAAACCTCGAAGTAACCATACGTACGTATGTAACGGAGGAAAACAAATTAGGAGATCTAGGCGATGTCAGAATCACAAACCGATGTTCAAACCCAGTGCCGCGAATTTCGTCAAATGTTCCACGCCCTGCGGGGAGAAATATCCAAAGTAATCGTCGGGCACGAAGAGATCATTGACAATGTGCTCATCTGTCTGTTTTGCGGCGGGCATGTACTGCTGGAAGGAGTACCCGGCCTGGGCAAAACTCTGCTGGTACGCACCTTGAGTTCCGCGTTGAGCCTGGACTTTGGCCGGATCCAGTTTACACCTGATCTCATGCCGGCTGATATCATCGGTACCAATATCGTCATGGAAGATCAGGCAACCGGTCGGCGTCAATTTCAGTTCCAACGGGGTCCGATCTTCGCCCAGGTTATTCTAGCCGACGAAATCAACCGGGCCACCCCCAAGACCCAGTCCGCCATGCTCGAAGCGATGCAGGAACATTCCGTCACCAGTAGCGGGAAGATTTACCCCTTGCCCGCCCCGTTCATGGTGCTGGCCACCCAGAATCCCATTGAGCAGGAAGGCACCTATCCGTTGCCGGAAGCACAATTGGACCGTTTTTTCTTTAAACTGTTAGTGCCGTACAGTAATCGTGCGGAATTAAGTACCATACTGGATCGCACGACCAGCGGTGTTACGCCCCAGGCCCAAGCGATCATCAATGCGGAGCAAATCCTAGCGGCCCAGAAGTTGGTCAAGCACGTCGCTATTGCCGCGCATGTGCAGGACTATGCCATACGACTGGTTTTGGCGACGCATCCCCAAGGGGAATTTGCCCTGGAGATCACCAATCGGTTTGTGCGGTTTGGGTCTTCCCCCCGAGGCGTTCAGGCGTTAGTACTGGGAGGAAAGGTTCGGGCGATGCTCGACGACCGATACCATGTCAGTTTTGCCGATATCCACGAATCCTGCCTGCCGGCTCTGCGTCACCGGATATTACTTAACTTCGAGGGCCAGGCCGAAGGAGTGCAAAACGATGAGATATTGCAGGAACTATTACGGGCGATCCCTAAAAATCCGGAACCATCCATCCCGGTTCCCTGAACCGTAGCTCAGGAAAAACGTAGAACATCATGAAGACAGCACGATCGAACCGAAATTTGACAGAATTGCTCGAGCCGGAATTTATGGCGCGTTTAGATTCGCTGGATCTACTCAGCCGTAAGATTCTGCAAGGCAAACTGCAGGGCGAGCGTCGATCCAAACGGCGCGGCCAAAGCGTGGAATTCGCGGACCACAGACCCTACGTGGCCGGGGATGACCTGCGTTTTGTGGATTGGAATATTTATGGGCGGTTGGAACAGTTATTTCTCAAGCTCTTTCTGGAAGAGCAGGACCTTACGATTCATATTCTCATGGACGCCAGCGCTTCGATGAAAACAGGGGAACCAACCAAGGCACGATTTTTACAGAAGGTAGCCGCCGCGTTGGGATATATCAGCCTGGTCAATAACAATCGGGTGAATATCTATTCCTTTGCGGACGAGCTGACCGGGCAACTATTGCACATGCGCGGGAGGAACTACATATCGCAGATGACGGACTTCCTTTTATCCCGAGAGCCCGAAGGATTGTCGCGTTTTGAAGCGGTATGCGGTCAAGTGGCTGCCGGCCGCACCGGCACGGGGATCATGATTGTGTTGTCGGATTTCCTGTTTAAAGAAGGATATGAGGGCGGTCTGCGGCGTCTGCTCAGCCGACAATATGAACTCTATGTCTTACAAGTGTTATCTCCCCAGGAGCTCAAACCGGACTGGACCGGTGATTTAAAGCTATTGGACGTGGAAGATGCCGACACGGCCGAAATCACCGTCAGTTCCGCTTTGTTGAAATATTACCGGAAAAACCTGACCGCGTATTGTAACGAAATTAAGGAGTTTTGCACTCGGCGCGGTTCGACCTATGTACTCAGTAATTCTGCCGATTCGGTGGAAGTACTGGTGCTGAACTATTTACGGCGGATTCGCCTGCTGCATTGATACTTGGATAGGGATACGCAAATGGAATGGTTAACACCCGGCATAGCTCTAACCGGCGCGGCGGTGACGATACCGGTTTTGCTGTTGATGTATTTTCTTAAGTTGAAACGTCAAGAGCAGTTGGTATCGAGTACGCTATTGTGGAAACGGGCCATTCAGGACCTGCAAGTCAACGCTCCGTTTCAGCGATTACGCAAAAATCTCCTCTTATTACTGCAGACGTTGATTTTGATCGCCATCCTGCTAGCCAGCGCCGGACCAATCTTATCGCTCCAGTCCGGACCGGCGCAGAAATACGTACTGTTGTTCGACCGATCCGCCAGCATGAACACCAGGGAGTCCGGGGCCACCAGGCTGGAACTCGCTAAAAAAGAGGGAAAGGTGTTCCTGGAATCGCTCCGGGATAAGTCTTTTTTCTCGTTCCGCGAGGAATCCGATCAAGCGATGGCCATTGCTTTCGACACCCATGCCAAGGTGGTATGCAATTTCACGTCAGATCGCCGCCAGTTGTTAGCCGCGGTGGAGGCGATCACGCCCAGCGACGGGAGTTCTTCTCTGGCGGAAGCGATTACAGTAGCCCGTGCCTTCGCGCAATCCCCAGGAGAAGAAAATAATAACCGTCGGGGGCAGAATCCCGCGGAACTGATACTGTTTAGCGACGGACAAATCCGCGATTTAGAACAAATCACCATCGGTGCTGATGAAATGCGATTTCAGAGTATCGGACAGGCAACCCAGAATATTGCCGTAATCCGTATGCAGGCCCGCCGGGATTATGATAATCCGGAAACGGTGAACGTTTTTGCCACGTTGGCAAATTACAATCCCACGGCAGCCACTTGTGACGTGCAATTAAGTGTCAACGGGAACGTGCAGGCAATTAAATCGGTTACTCTTCCCGCGCGAAGTTCGGAATCTTCCGTAAATAAAAAGTCTTCCGGAAAAGTATCCATACATTTCACCTTGGAGTATGCTGAGGCGGGAATTCTGGAATTACGTCAACTCCAGAGCGATTCCCTGAACAGCGATGATGCGGCCTGGACTTTGCTGGCGCCGCCTAAAAAATTATCAGTTTTGCTGGTGCATACCCATAACGAAGTCCTGGAAATGGCGCTGCGTTCTTGCCAACTGGCGCGATTGACGACGCTAACGCCGTCTGAATTTGATTCGCTGGACCATTCACTTCTCAGCGTCGAACAGCCCTATGACCTGATTGTGCTGGACAATCATATACCGACGGAATATCCCCGCTGCAATTATCTGATCTTCGGTCCTCCGCCGCAGGATATTGGCATTAAGGTAGCGGAACAACTTGCCGATCAGGTTATTATCGACTGGCGCTCTCAGCACCCGTTGATGAAATACGTCAATCTGTCGAATTTATACGCAGCCAAATGCTACCAACTAACGTTACCCAAGGATGCGGATGTGTTGGCCGAATTTGAAGACACCCCGGCGATTGTCCTGCTGCGCCGTCGGGGAAGTTTGTTTTTACTGCTCGGATTCGACGTGCTCCAGACCAACTGGCCTTTCGATCCGGGATTTGTAATATTTTGCTATAATGCCGTTCAATTTCTCGGTATCCAATCCGGTCCCACCCAACAAACCGACCTGCAGGTTGGAGAGCCCCTCCAGATTGAGGGGCTTGTTCCGGAAACGGCTGTCCGGGTGGAACGACCGGAATTGCCCGCCATCCAGGTAAAGGCGAATCCCAGCGGTGCATTTCGGTTCTCCGGAACCGAGCGAGTTCGGATTAATCGCGTGAAGGTGATTCATAGGCCGCCGCAATATTTTGCCGTCAATCTATTCGATGCGGAAGAAAGTAA
>CAZNQT010000241.1:0-7448 GCA_964574885.1 uncultured Pirellulales bacterium | reverse complement strand
TGATGCACCTGGGAATTCAGCGTCACAATCGCGTGGTTATCCTGCTGGATAATTCCAGTGAAACGGTTCTTTCCCTTTACGGTATTCTAAAAGCCGGCGCCGCGTTTTCCATTCTGGCAGCTTCCGTCAAGGGCGGTAAACTCGGATATATTCTGAAAAATTCCGGCGCGCGTACGATTATCACCCATGTCAGCAAGGCAAAGGTGATTACCGAAGCTTTACGGGAAAATCCAACCGAATACCAGGTCATCTGGGTGGGTGATGAATCGGCAATTCCGGAAATGTTGACTGGAATTTCCTATTCCTGGCAATCTCTGTTAGATAAGGCCGAAGCTAATGGTGAACGGCAGGATAGAAAGCTGCCTCGTTGCATTGATAAGGATCTAGCAACGTTGATCTACACCTCCGGTTCTACGGGTGAACCCAAGGGAGTTATGTCCACCCATCACAATATGATTTCTGCGGCACGCAGTATTATTCAATACGTGGATAATCGTCGTGATGATATTATCCTCGATGTATTGCCGCTCTCTTTTGATTATGGTCTCTATCAGGTGATTATGGCCTTTATGTTCGGCGGCACCGTAGTCCTGGAAAAATCGTTTGTCTATTTACACAACATTCTCGAACGTATTGCTAAAGAACATGTCACCGGTTTTCCTATTGTCCCTACGATTCTGGCGATGTTACTGAAAACGCGCAATCTTCAGCAGTACGACCTGAGCAGCTTGCGTTATCTGACCAATACGGGAGCGGCTCTACCGGTAGAGCATATTCTTCAGTGGCGCCAGATTCTGCCGCACGTAACGATATATTCCATGTTCGGACTGACGGAATGCAAGCGGGTAGGATATCTGCCGCCGGCCTATATTGATCGTAAGCCTGATTCCGTCGGTATTGCCATGCCGAACTGCGAGGTTTTTGTCCTGGATGAACAAAATAACGAGGTCTCGCCGGGGCAGGTCGGCGAACTGGTAATTCGCGGTTCCAACGTCATGGGCGGCTACTGGAACGATCCGGAACTCACGGCTCGCACCTATCGACCGGGAAGGATTGCAGGAGAGAAATGGTTGTATTCCGGCGATTATTTCCGTCAGGATGAGGAGGGATTTCTCTATTTTCTGGGTCGCAAGGACGACATGATCAAGAGCAAGGGCGAGCGTATCAGTGCCAAGGAAATTGAAAATATGATTTGTCACCTGGAGGGTGTCTCGGAAGTAGCGGTAGTCGGCTTACCGGATGAGATACTCGGCCAGGTGATCAAGGCATATATTGTCCCTATGCCGCAGGTGCAACTCACGGAAAACCAAGTTTTGAAATACTGCTCCGAAACCATGGAAACCTATATGGCGCCCAAATATATCGAGTTTACGGAATCTTTGCCCAAAACCGCACACGGTAAGATCGATAAAAAGAAACTGACCGCTGTCCAAAAGGAAAAAGAAGAGGCTCATTCATGACAACCGCCGGGAGGATATCTTGGGATGTACTCCAACTCGATTGTGCCGAGGAGACGGCTAAAATTACCAGCGTATTACGCACTGTAATCGGTCGGGAATTCAAACGGCGTGGCGTCGTAGTAGGTCTTTCCGGCGGGATTGACAGCAGCGTAACTGCTGCGCTCTGCGTGCGGGCCCTGGGTAAAGAACGTGTGCTGGCCGTGTTAATGCCGGAGAAAGACTCGTCCCCAGAGACTCTTCACTTGAGCCGCCTCATGGCGGACCATCTTAAAATCGAGACGGTTCTGGAAGATATTACCGCGGTTCTGGAAGCGTTGGGGTGCTACCGACGGCGGGACGAGGCGATACAAAGCGAGATTCCGGAATATGGTCCGGGGTATAAATGTAAAATCGTGCTGCCCAGTGTCGTCGAGGAAGATCGCTATCGAATTTTTTCCGTGGTGGTCCGATCGCCGGAGGGTAAGGAAATTCAAAACCGCTTGGATTTAAACGCGTACCTGCAGGTAGTCGCCGCCAGTAATTTTAAGCAGCGAACCCGCAAAATGCTGGAATATTACCATGCCGAGCGGAGGAATTACGCTGTAGCGGGCACGCCTAACCGTCTGGAATACGATCAAGGATTTTTCGTTAAAGGCGGCGATGGCGCCGCCGATGTCAAACCCATAGCACATTTGTATAAAACCCAGGTGTATCAACTGGCACGTTACCTGGGAATACCGACGGAAATCTGCTCCCGCCCGCCCACTACCGATACGTATTCCATGCCGCAATCGCAGGAGGAGTTCTATTTTTCGCTTCCCTACGACAAAATGGATCTGTGTCTGTATGGCAGAAACCATGGAATTGCTGCCGAAAAAACCGCTGAAGTAATAGGACTTACTACCGAGCAGGTAAAACGGGTTTATGCCGATATCGATCACAAGCGGAGAACTACCCGTTATCTTCATACACCACCGATTCTGGTAGAAACAGTTAAAGAAATAGCCCATAATCTAAATATAAACCGTAAATAATCTTATTTATCGAAACCTATGTCGGGTAAACAGAGTAACCAAAATAAAATTATCCAAGCCGTGATCTTAGCCGGTGGTCAGGAATCGGTCTTCTCCAAGGCAACGCCTTCTCTACCGACGGCCTTGTGGTCCATTGCCGGACAATCGGTACTAGCGAGATTATTACGACGTCTGGCCGATGAGGGGATCAAGCAAGCGATACTCTGTGGCAACAATCAAAGCGAAATTTTACGTAAGGCCGTAAACGGCACTGCCGGTATCGAGCTAAAAACAATTCCCGAAACTATGCCGCTGGGTACGGCGGGTAGTATTCGCGTCGCGGCCGGTGACCGCTGCGAGGAACCTTTGCTGGTGGTCCAGGCAAATCTGGTTTCACCGCCCGCTTTGGGTCAGCTCTGGAAAGAGCATCGCCAAACCCGGGCCGCCCTTACCGTGGCCCTGAATCCATTTTCGGAACGGAACGGTGATACGGAGGTGGCGGGCGTCTATCTATGCGAACCTTCGGTGTTAAAGTACATCCCGCAAAAAGGCTATTGCGATATAAAAGAAACCTTGATCCCGAATCTGATCGCGGCAGGGGAAAAAGTGCATGCCGTCCGACTCGACGGACCGGCAGGTAATTATCGCAAAGTTCCCGATTTTCTTACTGCCGTGGCAGATCGTTTAGAATCTGCGAATGGGATTATTCCCGAAGTGTCAAACAATCGTAAGGCGCCCCGGGAAAAGATTTACATCCATCCTACGGCCCAAGTGGACCCGTCGGCTCGGATCATCGGACCAGCGATTATTATGGAAAAAGCGATTGTAGCCCCGGACGTCGTTCTAGCGGGACCTTGCATCGTAGAAGCCGACTGTAGAATCGGCACCGGTAGTCTGATCGCCCAAAGTATTCTATGGTCCGGTACGCGGGTGGGTGAGAATTGCCAGGTGCGTACCTCTGTTTTAGACCGCCATGCAATCGTATCGTCTGGTAAAGTGGTTGAAGATCAATTTTTACCAGCCAAACATTCCTTTCTGATCCCTGGTTATCTAAGTAGATTACGTCAGAAATGGTTTGAATGGTTTGATCCTCTTGCGCATAAAGTTGGCCGATCGATAACCCAAAAAATTATGCCTTCTGCGAAAAGCCGCCAAATCGCGGTTCCGGCTCTGCAAATCGTTCTGCTGCTGGCGGCATTACTATGGTCCTACCGTTCCACTTTCGCCGATCTTTGGAAGGTATGGACTCAAAGTGATGAATATTCCAGCGGCTTATTGGTGCCGTTTCTAGCGGTATATCTGTTGTGGGCCCGTCGGGATAAATTCAAGAACTTACCGTTGAATCCATCTGCCTGGGGGATACTCATCTTCCTGGCGGCGCAGATCTTTCGCTACCTGGGTCTGTTTTTGATGTACGGTTCCGCGGAACGATTGTCGCTTATTTTTAGTGTTGCCGGGATTGCTTTATTTATCCTAGGCGGCGTCTGTTTTCGCAGAATAATCACCATCTGGCTATTTCTGTTCCTGATGCTGCCGCTGCCCCGGCGCGTCGAGAACAAGATTACCCTGCCCTTACAGAGTGGCGCTACCACGTCGGCGGTATTCTGCCTGGAGCTTATCGGGTACGACGTCAGGCAAGAGGGCAACGTCATTCATATTGGTGATACAATGGTCGCCGTGGCAGAGGCCTGCAACGGTCTGCGAATGGTAACCTCATTTTTCGTGGTCAGTAGTCTGGTGGTTCTCCTCATCCAGCGCAGTCTATGGGAGAAGTTGATTTTATTGCTTTCCACACTGCCAATCGCTCTTTTATGTAATACCATTCGTCTGGCCATAACGGCAATTGCGTTCACTTATATCACAGGGGAAGCCTGGGAACAGGTGTTCCACGATTACGGAGGCTATGCAATGATGCCTCTGGCGCTGGCGCTGGTTGTACTGGAACTGTGGCTGCTGACCAAGCTGATCACACCGCCGCCAGAACGAGATCAACAAGCTGAAACCGGAGTATTGATCCCACGGACAGGCAACTAAATAACAAGGAATGATGCTGGTTTTCAAAGAAGGAGAAGCTCGTGAACGAGATGGAAACATATCAAAATAGCCCGTCGGTCATGGAAGGCACTATTGTAGATGGTCGTTTGGAACCTATGGCCGCCGCTACCGGCGGATCCCATACCCTGCACGGGATCCTGCGTCGGTGGTATATCGTTCTGGTGGTGTTTTTCTTGATCTGCGGAGCGGGTGTGCCCGCCGTTTGGTTTCTGATCAAGCCGAAGTATCAGGCCGTTGCCGCCATCCGAGTAGCACCGATTATCAATCCGATCCTATTCAGCGATAGTGACTCCGAGAGGGTGTTGCCCATGTACGAATCATTTGTCAACACTCAGGTGGATATTATCACCAGCGAGTCGGTCCTGCAGAGAGCGGCAGATCTACTGGCGGATAGGGATTTGCTGCTGTTTAAGAAATACGATCCGATACGTCGAAAAACCGAAAAAGTCAATCCTCTCCTGGCCTTGAAAGGGGCGGTGCAGGCTAAAGCCATCCAGGTGGGTACCGAAAAACGCAGCGAATTGATCAAGATATCCGTACAAAGCCCTTCGGAAGAAGAAGCGCAGCTTATTGCCAATACCCTCCAACAAGCATATATGACCGTGGAAGAATCCAAATTGTCTGATGACGACAAACGCTTGAACCTGTTGGATGACAAACGGAATACCTTAACATCACAATTGCAGACCCAACGGGAAGTGATTCAAAATATGTCCAATGAATACGGCGCTCTCGATATGACCAGTCGCTATGAATTTATGCTCCAGAGGGTGGCGGACATACAGGCACAATTAACCCAGGTGGAATCGACCTCGCTGGCACTGGAAACAGAAATTAAGACCCTGCTGGATATCCAGGAACCCAATCTGGTTATCCAAGGTCTTACGGAACGACGGCAGACCTTTATTAACAGCGATCCCACTCTGCAATCTCTTACGCAGCGCGTTGCCCTCCAGGAAGAGCAATTGGTGATCATGCAACAGGAACTGGCGGCAACCAATCCCCAACTGGAGAAGCAACAAAAGATTTTGGCAGCATTTAAACAACGAGTTAAAGAGCGGCACGCAGAACTGGAGGAGATGTTTGCGGAGAATATCGCCTCGGAACAACGTACCGGCCGCTCAGACCGGCTAAAAGAACTGCAGGCCAAACTAAAGCAAACTCATTTCCAGCAAGAGAATCTGACGCAAAGAAAAAAGGAAGCGGACGCCGAAACCATCACTTTGGGCCGCAAGCATCTGGAAATCAAGGAAAAACAGGAAGAGTTGGCCTTGACCAAGGAATTATATGATACCGTTCAGCGAGAGATACAGAAGCTATTGATGGAACGTGAGAGGCCGGCACGGATTACCGAAGCCTATAAAGCCGCCAGTATGGAATTGCCTAATAAGAAAATAAAACTCATCGCGGCAGTATTTTTCGCAGGGTTAGCGGGCGGTTTCTTTGTGGCCTTTCTGCGGGCTAAGGCGGACCATAGACTCCGCTCTCCCGAGGATATCATACGGCGGATCGGCATACCCGTTTTGGGTACCACAATAAGTCCTTCCCGTCAAGATCGTAAAAAACTGCCGGAACGGATCGCCAACGATTACCAGACGATTCGCGCGAATCTCGGTCTGCGCAGCGACGGACAGATTCCCCATCGGCTCGTAGTGACCAGCCCCGGAGTGCGGGAAGGCAAAACTACATTCTCGATAAATTTGGCGACCAGTATCGCCAGAGCCGGCGGTAAGGTGCTTCTGATTGATGGTGACTTACGCAAACCCGATATCGCCCACATCCTGCAGATTCCTAACTCGCGCAGTACGCTGGCGGATGTCCTGCTGGGATTGTCTGATTTTTCGGAAGCGGTTTTTCCTCTCCGCCGACAGGGATTCGATGTCTTGAGTATGAACGGTCGCAATGCCTCTCAGGCTTTGGAAAATCTGGGCAACCGCCAAGTGATCGAAAAGATACGCATGATCTGTCAACGATACGACCATGTCATCTTCGACAGTCCACCAATTCTAATTGCTCCGGATGCACTGTTATGGGCGCAGATGGCCGATGCCGTAGTGTTATGTAGTCTTGCCGGTCAGACCGATGGCCCCGACCTTGCCGAAGCGGTGGAACGTTTATCCCAGGCGCAAGTAAAAATCCTGGGCAACGTTTTAAGCAATGTGAGTTCTGATCATCACTATTACCGCTACGGTTATGAATACTACCACAACGGCGCTAAGGCTAAAACCAACCATAAATCAAGAAAGAGAAACCGGTTGATCCTGGCCCTGCAGGATTCCAAATCGAATAATGATACCCAGAAGTCGTAAATGCAGGCTCTTCAAAAGATTTTCTTACCAGCGAATAACGAAAAGTAAATCGTGTCTTCTTAGTGATGTGGACGATTATTTGAGCAAAGATAAATCCTCGAAAGTTATAATGTAACGTATGCACTGGATTATTCTACCGGAATATAAAAATATCCCTCAGTCACCGCATTTGCTGCGAACCGTGTTAAACGATAAATTTCTCGGCACTGTCGCCTGGCATGGTATGCAAACGAGCATGAATTGGCTCAGTAAGAATGTGATTTGGCGCTTGGCACTATCGGATGGGTGGAAGCGAAATTTTGAGCAAGCCGAGAATAACGCCTTATCGTATGTCAATCATATTCCTCTCCCTACTCAAAATGGTCGTTCTCATCCCTGGATGGTGATTCGCCATGGTCGTTATATAGTGCATGTGGATAGCAGATGGTTCCATAACATTCTTAAGGCCATTGACGCCGAGGTAATCTGTATCCAGGTTAATCCTGATTTAAAAGCCTATCGCGAGAGAATGCAATTAACCTGCGATCATCAAATTGCCGGCTTTCGTCGGATCTATGCCGATACCGCCCTGGATATTGCCCTGCCTAGGGATTGGCCGCACCTGGTGTTTATTCGACCGAAATCATTGGGCC
>CAZNQT010000240.1:0-7454 GCA_964574885.1 uncultured Pirellulales bacterium | reverse complement strand
CAACTATCCACTCACAACTGAGGATTTAAAGAGGTCAGGAACCTTTTTTTCGTATTTGACAATTCAATACTCTGAGTCAATCTGTAAAATCTGCGGTCCAGTAATTCCTATCTGTTATATACCAGTTGATGGAATCCGGCCTGAAAATCCCCTGGACTAGTTTCTGTTGCGGAAAGCGGAATAGAACAATTGGAGGCGTAAAATCATGTGGCTCAGTCGCCTTCGGCTGAGCTTTTTGTGCCCTTGCACACCCGAAGGCGGGTGTGCCACATTTTCCGCAACAGGAACTAACTAATACGAACGGGCGGTTACCGCACTGAGAAACCGTTCCAGATACCCTCGATGCTGGAACAGCTCCAAGGCGTGTACCGTGGTCTCATGATTGATGCCCCAGACCGCGGCACGGAGATCCGCCAGGTGCAGGTCCATCTGGATCAATAGTTGATTGTCCACGACCATCACCTTTGGCAGTTTTTTATATAAGTACGCCGAAACCGCATTCACCCCGGGCCCGCCCACGGATATCACCGGAATCGCATGTAGTGCGTCGGCCGCCAGATACCATAAATCATTCAGTACCACCACTTCTGGTTCCATACCCTGATGGCGAAGCAACTCTTCGATGGTGGATTTCAGACGGTATGCCAAGGGACGATCGGCCTGTTCGGCCCGCAGGCGGGACCCGGTTACGATCAAGAGACCGTGATCGTTTAGATTTTGATCGGGTATCATTGCTTGTATTTTACTCGTCAGGGCATCTAATAACACCGGGGAAAAACATCGTACTAAGGTGTTTCCAGGCGTCAGAATCGGTTTCTATTCGTACGCATAAATAATAGATAATGCCTTAGTCCGGATCAATTACCACATTCGATCCGAATAGATAACAACCACCCTCTCCTTGGGCGAAATACACCACGAAAAGCCCTGTAATCCATACGCTCATAATATTATAGTCACGCCAAAGGAATTTTTCTCGGCGATTGGGATAAATATTTGGTAATTTTTTCACGATCCACGCGAATTCCCAGTCCGGTTTTACGTAATGTAGTGAGTTTTCCCCCGAAACCGAACCGCATGGGCTCCAAACTGAGATCCTCCTGCAGTAAAAACGTACTGTAACAAATTTCCGTCCATTTCACATTCGGCACCATCTGCAGAAACTGGCGTCCGGCGGCGGCCAGAATCGCACTTTCGCCCACCATCGCTCCCAGCGTAATATCACGGTCGTATTTGGCGGCCAGTTCCGCCAGCCGCACCGAGGCCAGCAGACCCCCGTTTTTACTGATTCGGATATTGAAATCGTCCACCAGATCGTTTTCCGCCAGATATTCCGCCTCATCCAGCGTAAGCAGCGATTCATCCGCCATCAATGCCAGCCTGCTCAGATCCGCTAACGTGAACATATGGTCGCGATCTTCCACCGCCAGGGGTTGTTCCAGGCAGCACACCTGCCGGGCGACGAGCGTCTCGATCATTGCCATGGCCGTATCCACGTCCCAGGCCCCGTTGGCATCTACCCGCAATGTGATCCGTTCGGCATCGAGGGCCCGCTCCAGTTTGCGGTACACCATTTTCAGGTTTTCCTCATCGTGCTCACAGCCGACCTTGAGTTTGAAATCCCGCAAGCCGTACCACCGCATCAATCGCAGGCGTTTAGCCAGTTTCGCCGGTTCCGATCCGTCCAGGACGCCGCTGACCTGGATTTTCCGGATAGTGCGGCGGCGTAAATCCGGTGCTGAGGCGAACTTACCGTAGCCCATCCAGCCGGCGATACTGGCCAGCCCACTATTAAAATACTTGCCATAGGCATCCAGCAGTGCCAGTTCCACGCAGCACCGGGCGGAGTGGATGATCTGGTTTTGGGCATTGGTGAAAGGCAGATTGTCCGCCAGATCCAGCAGATCGGCAAAGGTCCTGGGTTCCACCTTCTGTAAACAGTCCGCCAGGGTATCCCCGACGTTATATAGTACCGATTCTACTGTTTCCCCCGTAACGTATTTCCTCGGCAGCCCTTCCCCGTAGCCGATTGTGCCGTCGGCCAGCAGTGCCGCCGCCACCACCGTATCCGTACCCGCTCGCTGGGCCGCGGCGTGCTTGAAACCGCTGCGAAACGGCAGGTGCAATGGGTATAACTGTATTTCCACCAGTCGGTTCGACATATTTAGTTTCTGGTTCCTGGTTTCTGGTATAGGCTGGGGCCGCTCCACCCCCAAGCTCTCCCGGCGCGCCGGGATTGGCGGTGCCACCCGCCGTTAACCAAGCAGGCACAGCCTGGCCTACCTATTTTATAATAGCGGAAAATCCGGAATTTGTCTTTGTCGGGGAATACACCAGCGCGGGTTAGCTGCAACCAACTCTTTCACCGCAGAGGGTCCGGCGTCACTAATGCTATGACGCGGTAGGCACCGAGGGCACAGAGATAAGTTAGGGTTTAGGGTCCAGGATTTAGGGGCTAGGAAGAAAATTACATATCAAAGAGCAAAAAGCAAAATGACAAGTTAAGATTCAAAATCAGTTTACAGTTAACGGTTCACAGTTCACGGTAAGAGAAAGAAGCCACAGAGGACACCGAGGTCACAGAGTTCTTTCGCCCCGTTGGGGCTGGGAGAGATATTTATACTTATCTTCCGGTGGTTTACGCCACCGGCTAAACACTTTCGTCCCTGCGGGACTTTTCCCCCGGTTGCCACCGGGGGCTTTAAAAATTTCCAGGTACCAGGTTCAATGTTAAAAGAAAACCGCATGGGCTAAGAGCCCATCCTACGCTGAATTTAACGCTATGAAGCCACCGGTAGATTTATAACGAAATCCGCGCTGGGCAATGTCCCAACCTACGGATTAACATGGATATGAACTATTTTATTTAAAGTGGAATTTCTCCATTTCAGACTTCAGGAACACATCGTTCAAAATTAATTTTAAGCCGATCTTTTGTGATATTTAATCTACTAAATATTTGTTCACACTCTCCTTCTTCACAATTGTTTGATAAAAATACTTCCCAATCTTCAATCGATTTGTCAACATGATTTTTAATAGTTGTTAATTCACTACAACAATTCTGGCATTTATTTTCCAGAATAGTTTTTAATGGAGTAGAACCACCATCATCTTTTGATGGCAAAAAACCTTCTAATTGTTTGCATAAATTGCTTTGTATATTTTGCAGTTTAGATATGGTATATGAGATTGTTATCAATTCCTTGCATGCACTTTCCGCAGCTGGCATCCATCGATTTGTACCTTCTCTACGGATCTTATTTTCGTTTATTGATGAACCAACTATAATTGATGTAAACGCAAGTAAAACACTAAATAACATATTAGTAAGTGGATTATTCCATCCTGGCTTTTGTGCCACGACATAACATGAAATACCGATTATTGCGATAGAAAGAATACCAAAAATTATAGTTTTCATTTGATTAACTCCTAAAAAATATATCGCATATATGGCCTCAACAGTTAAACCAATTAAGATAGAAGGCATTAGGAATAATATCCGATTAATCCATTTATTTAAATCTAAAAAACAGAATATTCCATATAGTAAGAAAATACGAAATATAACCTTTTCTTTAAAAGGTTCATATCGGCTCGGTGGACAGGAGTCGCATTGATTATCATCAATTTCAAATGGCTTAAACGCCTGAGCAACTAATTCTTTTACTATGCTTATAAATTGTTCTGTCATTTTTCTACCCCCTATACTATCCATATATCCTCCCCAGTCAAATCGCATTGTTCATGGACGAGTTTGTCGATTTGTTGGTCGGTGGTTTGTATTTGGCGTTGGAGGGCGGTTTTTTCGTTGGGGATTTGGGCGGCGGTGAGAGATTGGCGGCGGAGTTGGGTTTCGTTGTAGGCGGGGGAGCGGTAGGCGTCGCGGTTGCGGTGGAAGATGTCTATGAGATTTTTGACGGCGGATGGTGCGGTCATAACAGAAATTCCTTAAACCAAAGTATAACGCGTGGGCCATAGGCCCACCCTACCCAGAAAATCAGAAAACCGGATTGATTATAGCTGAGAACGTGTACTCACGCAAGCGTGGCCCCCGGCTTCTCTCCTCAATACGATCCGGTAGGCGCAGCCTCCCCTACGATGACTAAAAACGAATTCGAGCCTGCAAGCTGGTAAAAAAGCCGTCCTGAATCTCGATCCGGTTATCGCCCCGATCGCTATAGTCCTCGCCCTCGAAGAAAAAGCGGTCGCAGGCAAAACCCGCCTGCACGTCGAGAGTAATCCGCTCGGTTATTCGCCAGACCGTGCCCGCCAATATCCGCTTGTCATAATAAAACAATCGATCGTCCTTATCTTCGCGTTCGGCGCGAAAATAGCGTTGATTCTGCCAGGCGAAACCAGCGTACAGGCTTAGATTTTGGACAATCTCATATTGAAGTTTCGTTCGTATTGTGCGCGGCACAAAATACACAGCATCCACGCTCCACCGTTCGGCTGGCTCCCAATGAATCATGGCAAACGGCACACCCAGAACCGCCCGGAAGGTCCGCTCGGATTGCCATAGGTACGCCACGCCCGGAATCGGTACGTGCGGTAAGAAATCCCGGTGATTGGAATAGTGCAGCATGAATAACCAGGCATTTTGATCCGTATGAGGAATTTGGAGCGTTCCCAGGGCATTGACAATCAGTTCCTCGGCGCTATCGAACGGCTTGTTACTGGCCGAACCCAGTGAGATCCTCACTCCGCCGATCCAGTCCTGGTTCAGCCGCCTCCGATATTGGCCGCCCAGCCGAATATCCCATAAGTGATCCGGCAGCTTCGATCCGGCGTCCGGCAGAAAGGCGCCCGATTCGATATCGAGTACGCCTACCTGTCCGATCAGGCCCCATTCGGAATCCTCATCCTGTACCAACGGAGTAAAAAACTTCAACTCCTGCTGCGTCCATGATATATCGGTGTCCTGCTTTTGCACCTCTCGCTCGAAAAAATGGGACGCCTGAAAGCTGCCCTGGGAACGTAATTGTCCCAGGCGAGGACTCATCCAGTGCATAAACTCATCCTGGGCACGGACTTTTCCCCCACCGGCCCACAGGAGAAACAGCAATACCACTCCCGTGGTCCTTCCTATTAATACTCGTCTTTGCCTCATGCGTTCCCAAAGCCTATCTATTCGATTCGTATATCATATCAGGCATTGCTTTTCATATATTCATATTACCGGAAAAATTGATATGATTGAATAGTAATCCTGTATGAGTATGTTCGAACGGAAAATACCGCATCAATACAATCATTGTTTTTCTTGAGGAAATTTCATAGAATAAGAAACTAAAAATTGAGAATGTTTCGTAACAATGCCGGTATTGGAATAGTACTTGTGTAAGTGAATTGGGGATAAGAGAATGAAAACGACAATGCAATGTATTATCTTCACGGTTCTAATGTACATTCCCGTTGGCGACTGTAGCGCTGCGCAGGAATCGGCGGCGGATACGTTCATTCCTCTCAAAGCCTCTCAGGTCAAAGTGGGCGGAGAAATCGGCAGACGCATTGACATTACGATCCGGAATAACCTCTTGGCCTTTGACATTGACAAAGCCTTCCTACAGCCGTTCCGTGATAAAAACGTTCAGGGCGGATCCACCCTGCAACGGTATATCGGACTGGGCAAGCTCATCGATGCCGTTGTGCATTTTGCCGCGTACACCCAGGACAAAAAGATAGTCGCTCTCAAGGAACATATTGTCGAGGAAACCATCAAGACGCAATTGCCGGACGGGTATATCGGTATTTTCGCGCCTGCCCAACGCGTCAAAATGCCTTGGGATCTGCATGAAATGGTGTACGTGATTTACGGCCTGGTCAGCGATTATCGAGAATTCGGCAATCCATCCTCCCTACAGGCGGCAGAGAAATTAGGCCGTTACATTATGAAAAAGCGGCCGATCGGGTTGGTACGCAGCGATGTCACTAAGTTGAATCTCGAACGAGCGTTTATCGCCCTGTTTGTCGAGACCGGTCGGCAAGAGTATCTGGATTACTGTGCCAAGGGAATCAAGGGGAAAGGACTGCGCAACTGGAATGAGCCGATCCGGGGACACGCCTATACGTATATGAATCTCTGTATAGCCCAACTCGACCTCTATCGCATCGAGCGAGATGAAAAACTGCTCACGCAAAGTAGAAATGTGATTGAGTACATCACCGGAAATGACGGGTTACTCATCTCCGGAACCGTGAGCCGTGCCGAAGGCTGGCACAACGACCAGGATGGGAGCGGCCATGTCGGCGAAACCTGTTCCACCGCCTATCTGATTCGGCTTTTAAGCCATCTACTGCGTCTCGAAGGCAACTCGCTTTACGGCGACATTATGGAGCGCTCGATCTATAACTCGCTGTTCGCGGCGCAGTCGCCGGACGGCCGGCACCTGCGCTATTTCTGTCCCTTGCAGGGAAAACGGGAATACTTTGAAACCCGATGGAAGGCCGGTAATAAATTCTTAACGCGTTTCAGCGAAGACACGTATTGCTGTCCGAACAATTTTCGGCGTATTATAGCCCGTCTTCCCTCCATGATATACTATCGTGTGGGCGACGGATTGGCGATTAATCTCTATACGCCGTCATCGGCGAACGCCAAACTCGAAGAGGATTTGTCACTCACCGTTCGCCAGGAAACGGATTACCCGAACTCGGGTCAGGTCGTCATCCACGTGAATCCCTCCCGACCGTCGGAATTCCCGCTGCTATTACGCATCCCCCGATGGTGTGAAGGTGCAGAAGTCACTGTCAATGGTACGGTTCTCCAAAAGGCCGTTCCCGGCGGTTCCTTTTTCACAATCCGGCGACAATTCAAGGCAGAGGATTTGATTCAACTGAATATGCCGATGAAGTGGCGGTTTGTCAAAGGCAGAAAAAAGCAGGACGGTCGGGTAGCTCTGATGCGGGGTCCGATGCTGTTTTGTCTGAATCCGGCCCGTAACGGCGCCCGGCTGCAAAATGAAATGAAGACCATTACCATCGAACCTTCGCTACCGATCGGCCCCGTAAAAGATGAAAGGATTCGCCCCGACGGCCTAGCTTGCTATGTCCGAGCGTGGGACGTTCCTTCACCGCCTGCGGGGCCGGCGGATATGCGCCTGATGTTGACGGAGTTTGCCGATCCCGGCGGTGAAATGGTGTGTTTCAACTCTTCTTGTCCTGCGGTTGATGACGAACTGATCCGGAAAAAGACGAACGAACAAAAATGAAAAAGAGGTAACGTTAAATTATTGTCGGGAAATAAATATAAGTAACCGGATGGTAATTTCATGGTCCGGGCGAAACCTAGTTACCGGACGTACGACTTCCTCCATTTCGTTCTTCTTTCCCTGGACTTTGCATCCTGATTTGGGTATAATGAAGGTTTCGTAATATATGGCAGGAGTTTGACTATTGTAAAGGAAAGGCACTATATGACCCCGGAAGGAGAATTTGCCCAGGAGACC
>CAZNQT010000239.1:0-7465 GCA_964574885.1 uncultured Pirellulales bacterium | reverse complement strand
CCCCGTAACCTTCCCGAACAACTCCGCCATCACCACCTTCGGATCAATCCCCACCGTCAATGCATGACCGTGATCCCGATACGCCGTCAATACGTAATCCTTACTCAGATCCAGCGACGCCAATGCCCCCACCGCCACTGCTTCCTGCCCGATGTACAAATGACAGAATCCCCCGATCTTCCGCAGTCCGTACGCCTGCGCCGCCCGTTCCTCGAACCGACGGATTAACATCATCTGCTCTAATAGCTTCCGTAAAAATCCCACCTCATATTTTTGTATTTCCGTCTCCGCCATCCACTATCACTCCTGCTCTTCATAATAATAATTCGTCATTCGGTATTGATTCGTCATTCTGGTTCCGTCATTCTTCATTATCCAGGATCCGCCTCCAGACTTTGCTTCGAATTCAAAATCGAACCGTTTTTTTCTCTGCGCGCATCGGCCGAAAATACGTTCCTTCCTGGATCATCGTTTCCGTCACTACGAACTCGGTTTTATCCGGATTGATCTTCCAGAACACAGTCAGCCACGATCCCAGCGCCTCCATCACCTCTGTCTTTAGCGCCGGGTTGTCCACTGCTCGCATGATTCCCCTCAGATTCACTACCTCGGTCAGTGCTCGCGTCTGGATCATCCACTCCACCACTGGCTGTGAATCCAGATTGACCAGTTTCCGCGTCTTGGGCGTCGTTACTGCATATAAGCATCCCGCTCGCCCTTTCAGCACCGTTGGCGTCATCCAACGCACCAGAGCCACCCCTTCTTCATCCACCGTCGCCAGTACCGCCGCCTTCGCATCATCCAGGATCTCTTCCACCCGCTTCATCAATTCCCGATTATCCATCAAAACACCTCCGTGAATATCCGTAAGTTATTTAATAGAAATGGATTACAGTTTTGGCCCTTTTTCTCTCCGATTATAGACTCCCTTATCACATCTAGTGACTAATTTTCAGCTACTATACGCCAATCCCCCGCCAAAGCAAGACTTGCAACTTAGAATTACTACATGACAGGACTAACCATATAACCAGAAACCAGAAACGAGGAACGAGGAATCAATTGAATCCGCGCAAAAAAAAGCCCCCGTCTCCGAGGGACCCTCAAAGACTCTGTTCTAATCTTTGAGGACCTCCCTAAATCTGGGGGTCGAGGCGCTATATTAACTTTTTTGGAGGAAGTTCAATTTTGCACTTCTAATTACCTAGTGGCCGCTCCGCCGATAAAAGTCCCAAAAAAATCCCTTTTTCTTTAAAAAAATCCCTGAATTCATATAAATCCATATATTACAAACATTTACAGCCATCCACCCCCCCTTGCTTTTTCACCTTCACACTTTTTTACCTTCTCCCCTTGTAGTGCTGTAGTGCGCAATTGATTTTGATTTTTGCGAAAATGAATGATTGAGCCCCCCGGCGCATAAAAATACCGCAAAAAGCGCCAAATCCGCTTTTTTCGGAGCTTTCCGGTCAGTTGTAATACCAGTATTTTCTATCTAATCCGGCCCTGGTAACGGCCTTGCGGGGCCGCTTAATAGGGGCCGGAAAGGTCTCGGTATTGATCTTGGGAAAGCCCGCCGCCCAGGTCACGATCCAGAGGTCCGCCGCCTGCAACTTGCAGACCGCCCACGACAGCCACCGGGCCAGGAATGCCAGCATGAGCGCCGTCAGGACCAGCGGCAAACGGGCCATCATCGCCAATAATTCCTTTATTTTCTGCTTATATAAGGCCATCTAAAAACCCTTTAAATACTCATTAAGGTTAATCGAAAGCGTCCGGAGTACGCGGACCGCCGACGGGCTGCTCGACCGTGTTATAGACATCGCCAATGTGGTTAGTGATTGAAATCCGTTCGGCTCCCTGCTCTAAGGACTCAAGTCTTTCGTCCAAAGGCACTTTATCCCAGCCCACCCGCTTACGCGGTCGAGGGCCGAATCCCTGAATCGGTGGGTAATAATATCTTTCCCCGGGACCTAATCCCTGCCACCACAACTCCTCCGCCGCCCCCTCGTATTCCAACTCCTCACCCGGATACATGGCCTTGATCTTTTCATACCGTACCCGGTCCGTCCGACGTAGATATTCCAGGTACGCCTTGCCGTACTCGCGGATGGCCGCCTCTTTTTGCTCCTGCTCGCTTACCTCTAATTTTAATCTGCCCGCTCCACCTTTGGCCCGCTCGATTTCCCCTTCTGCCGTTTCCCGATACGCCAGTACCTTTTTTCTTTCCTCTGCCGCCGCGTCCGGAGTCAAAGCGTACAAGAGGTCTCGCTTGACCTCCGGCGATAATTCGCCCAGCATATATTTGGTCACATAAGCGGCATAGGTCTGACCGAACATTTCCTGCGCCAATTTGCGCCGCTCTAGCTGGCTGGCCTGGCGCAATTGCTCAGCGGCCCAGTCCATTCGAGCCTGTTCATCTTCGGCGACATCCTTCGGCGCTCCCATTTCTAGCGCCTTGGCTTCGTCAAAGGTCCGCAGGCCCTCCACCAGTCCGGAAATCGCCCGCCTTGCCTCTCGCCCCGTTAATCCCGATATGGTTCGTCCGACATTAAAAATTGTTTGCTCCGGCGTCCAGCCCATCTGCCGGAATTCCGTGGAGTATTGCGTAAGGGCCTGGATGATTTCCGGGTCCTTCATACCTGTCTGCGAGGCCATCTCCGAAATCAAACGCAGTATCTGCCCCTGCCGCTCCGGACCCGTTACGCCCGAAGCGCCCAGCCATCGTACCAGGCCGGTAGTGGCCCCGCCGCCGTGCAACTGATAATAACCGGCCAATTGCTCCACCGCCCCCATATCCACAGTGCCGTACGTCCGCTTATAACTTTCCAGGAGTGATTTGGAGGATTCGTAATCCAGGCCGGTCGTCGCTTGCACGGAACGCGCCAGTTGCAACGCACCTTTTCGCTGTCCCGGCGTATAAGCGTCAAACGCCTCAAAATAATCGGCAGCGGTCTTTTGTAACTCCGACAGTTCCTGAACCGCTTCCGCGACTGCTCGCCGCATGTCGTTGACGATGTTTATGATCTTACGGACCGCCGCGACCGCCGATGTCGCCAGGCCCGCAAAGCCCGCAATCCCGGCCAAGGTGCGCAACGCATTTTTCATCGAATCGGATGAACTCGTAACCCCCTCCTTCATCCGGTCGGACGATTGCGTAACACCGTCCCCCATCTGCTGCGCAGACTGGGCGGTCTCCTGAAACTTGCGCTGCGTTTCATCCGCACCCTGCGTCTTGATATGTATGTTTACATCCTTAGCCATCGTTTAACCTTTGGAGCAATCAGGAGGGACGGCACGAGTCCTACGCCGTCCCTTCCCGACGCTCGCTGACTGGTTCTCGGTTCTTAACTGGCCGCTGTCACTAATCCGACAATCGGGCCGGGATTTGTGCCGTCACCGACGCCGTAGGCGTTAATGTCGATCCGTTCCACTCCTCGGAAAGCGACCATATAATTTTGAAACAGTACATGGTCGCTCCGCTCGATCCCCAGATTCTTACGTTCGCCCAGGTACGCCCCGTCCCGCAGATCGGCCAGGATGGCGCATACCTGGCTGTTCGCCTCCACGTAGGGCATACAATGGACAAACTCGATCTCATAGCCCAAGAAGTACCGGGCCTTGCGGTCGCTAATCAGATCGACGAAGTTAGCCACGCCCTCATCGCGAACCAAGGGCATGATGACGTTGTAATAAAACCGCTTGTGCATGTACCACTTGGCAAACTCGTCGAACTCCGGCGGCAAGAGAGCGACAGTTCCCTCAAAGTCACCCAGAACCAATTCGCTGTAGGCGTTGCCGGTGCCGACCTTCACGCCGGGTATGCTCGTTATATCGGTGTCGATGGCCTTGAGCGCCCCGGTGATACCGGTCATACCGTTATACGTGGAGGACCCGTCGCCGAGAAAGCCGATTTCATCTTCTTTTTTGGTGAGGGACCGGATCATACTGCGGGCAAGAATCTCGGCAATGGCGATAATGGAATCGTCATCGAGTTCCTTACTCACGCCCACGTAGGCCGCAAAGGCCCGCACGTCCAGCTTTACCGATCCAAAGGTCATCCCCGATTCGGTAATCGAGACCTTTTGGCCGGGCACGTAGATCGTCACATCCGAGGACACCTTGGGCACGTCCAGGCGCGGCTGCGTCATCGGCACGATCTGACAATTTCCCCTGAATTTCCCGTACACGCCCATCAGCTCGATCAGGCGCGTACTCAACTCCTCGCCCACCAGGACCGAACCGGCGGCGATGGTCGTACTGTCCTGACTCTTTTCCCGGTCCAGCGGCATATTTTTAAGTACGCTAATGACGATCTCGCCGAATTCCTTCGCTTCCGCTTTGCTGGCGAATACGGCGCGGGGATCGCCCGGACGCGCGTACGCCTCCTGAACGTGATGCTTGTACAGCTTGATTTTTTCGGTCAGATCGGCAATCGCTTGCGATAACTGCTTTTGTTGCGTCTCCAGGTCGTCGGTCTTCTGGGCGGCGGCCTGAAAGCCCTTTTCCATTTTATCCAGTAATTCATTCATAATTTTCACCCTATATTATGGTTAATGGTTGCAACAAAGCGGGCGGCGCGATCCTCTGCGCCGCCCGCTTCACGGAGAAAAAAACCATCCACAACCCGCGTGAATCCGCCCACTGCGCGCAACGTTCCAACCGCAGTACGCGGGTTACCGGCGGTCGGATTGTGCGGAGGGATTCTCATGGACTAATTGCCTTTCTTTTTATCGAACAGGGCGGCGAAATCCGGTATCTCGACCGTCTTTGTCTCGCCCTGGTGGTTTTCTTCGTCGTCGTCCAGAATCAAATCCAAGCGGTCTAAAAACGCTTGTTTGTTCTCCGGATACCCTTCCCCCCAGAGTTGTTTTTCCGCCTCCTCGATTTCCTCGTCCGTAGGATCGAACTCGTCCGTTTCATAGAATTCCTCGCCCCTTTTTTCCTGCCATTCATTATATTCTTTTCGGGACATTTTCGGATGATTAGGATCCCTATGATAATCCCGATAACACATTTCCTCCAACATATCCCACCCGTCCGGCAAATCCGTCAAGCCATCTAGGGTGATAAACTCCCCGGATATTTCATCGTATCCCAGATCCATCCAGGCTTGCTCTTCGGCCATCCTTTCCATTTCTGATAGCGGAATGTTCGGGACTGCCTCTCGACAGATTTCCAGGTGCTTTTTTTTCAGCTTCTCCATTCTCTTGCGGGTGATAAAATCATCCTTACTCCTGATGGACTTCGTCAGCGCCTCCGGATTCGCACCCACCGCCACGCAGGAAATTTCAAATAAATCAATTTTTGTGAATTTAGGAATCCGCTTATCACCGACGACCTCTGTTGCTGCATCCCAGGGCTTAAACCCGATGGAAAAAGCCCGCTGAAAACCGTCCCGGTATAATTTCCAGTAATCCTCCGCCAGGGAAGTCGTCGCAAATTCGACCTTGATCCACAGCCGCTTACCGACAAACCGATGATCGACTACTCTCCCAATCACCGTTGGTCGGGCGTCCGCCGCCCGGTGCATGTGCGCCGCCAGGATGACCGGGTACTTACTATAGCTTCGCCAGGCTTCTTTTAAGGCGTCAATGGAAACGATTTCGTTATCGCGGTCGATAATCTCGCTCGAAGCGATTCCCTCCACCGTCCGGTTCTTTATATCGACGCTTTGAATATCAAAGGCCCGGACCGCCTCCCTGCGGTCCGGGTCTTGACTCATCTCAATTCGTCCCTGAATGATTTTTGCCAGTTCGTCCATTACCAGATTTCTACGCCTTGAAACCCGCTGAGCAGCCCCAGTAGGTATTCGCCGTCCGGTTCCTTGGTGAGCGATTCGTCAAAAACGCTCGCCCGGAACTCGTGGAATATTTCGTCTGCCAACTTACACAGACAATTTTCGGAGTTCGTCATCTCGTACAGAATTACCGCCGTCGCCTTCGCCGACGGGCTGGCGGATAACATCTTCTTTTTTATCGTTTGGAGTATTTTTTTTTGATACTCTCCCTGCATTTTCTCAATTTCCTTTCTCGCCATGATTCTACTCCTTTCACGTATCCCCCTGATTTTGTGCCTACGCAAATATCCGCTCGGAAAATCCCGCTTCGGCGTCCGATTCCGGGGCCTTCTGTCCGCTCGACAGTTCGCCGACAACGCACAAATTGCAGCCGGTCGTCCCGTCGCCCGCCGTCGGCGCGTTGACGCGCATAAAACGTTTATGAGCCTTGCGCAGATCGACCGCAATCGAGAAATTCTTGTTGTCGTCCGTCGCGCCGATCACCGCCGACAATGCCGCGTCCGTAACGGCGGTGTAGCTGCCGTCCGTCGTATCGCACTCCTCAATAAAAGGGGCCGTCGAGGTGTCCGTCGAGCCGATGATGGCGTCCAGCGTACCGACGATAAACATCACCCGCAGGTCGCTAAAACGCGACGTATCGACGTAGGTGTTGCCTGCAAACGCCCCGTTATCCTTCAGTTGCGGGGGCAGCATCGTCACAATTTTGGTATTCTCAATCGGATTCATAATGTTTCCTTTCTTTAGCTTGCCGCTGCTGCGGCCTCTGTAATTTCCGTATGCCGGATCGTTGTCACCGGCAGCCGCGCCGCTACCGGTAAATCCAATTGTCGTATCGCCGCGCAGATCAACTGCGCATCTATTAAACCCTTCTCCTGGATGACGCCGCTGGCGTGCAGGGCGGCAATAATGATACTGCACGTCCTGAACCGCCCGCTTTGCGGCGTCCTGCCGATCCGCCGCAGGGCGTTCACCCCGTCCGTCGTCAACTTGACTCCGCCGTATTCGTATAACTTGCGGATGTCGTCCGGCGTATATAATCCGCCGTCCGGCGCCGCCGCCCGCTCGTCCAGATTCAAAACCCCCGCCATCCTGGACGTGAATTGATCGAGCGACTCGCAGCCCCGCGCCGTGGCGGTCTGCATAACGGTTGTTAATAAATGCGAATTTCCCGCCAAAATTAAGGGACACTTCCCCTTGACCGCGATAATCTGGCGCAGTTGGTTTAACTGTTTGACCGTAAGCGCCGACGCCTCATCCAACATCACGACTAAATGCCGATGGCGCAACGCCTCAATCAATCTTTCCGCCAGGTCCGACAGGACGCCGCCCGCGTCGGTCCCTAACTGCTTGGCTATCGCCCGGAATATCCCCACCGAATTTTTCGTCCCGTCTAATTCCACGTAAAGCGAATTTAAGTTCGCCTTGGCGTACTGGCGCAGGCAGATACTCTTGCCATGCCCGCCGTCCCCGATCACCAGGCCGATCATTCCTTCGTCGGACGAAAAACTCTCCACCCTGCGTACCAGTTCCATAATTGCCAGGGCAACGCTGGTCTCGACATAAGGTTTTTTGTCCTTCGTGGCCTCTTTCTGCCTGCGGAAATTATTCAGGATCACTGCTGTCCAAGATAATTTGTTTCAGGTTATGAGGCTATAAAAAACACGT
>CAZNQT010000238.1:0-7506 GCA_964574885.1 uncultured Pirellulales bacterium | reverse complement strand
CCATATCAATCAACGGCGCGATGCGGATCTCGACCGGTTGATGCCCTTTGCGTCGTAATCGTACGGATTGAAACATGGTTTTTATTCCTTACGCGGGATAAACAGATTGCTCTTCATCAGTCGGTGATTTTCCCTTGCCAAACTGGATATTGGCTTCATAGGCAGCCTTACGCGTCTGCCCGCTGATCATTTCGTGCATCAGCAGAATGGGTAAGGCCGTCCATAACCCGGACTGCGTCGTCAGCAGGGCGCGTCGAATCCCACCCGCCAGCAACGAGGGTTGTCCCGTGCCGTACCCCTCGATGACTTCGAAGGCGGTGAGCATCCCCAGGACGGTGCCCAACAAGCCTAAAAGCGGTAATGCGGCGGCCATCGTCGCCAAGATGCGCAGCATTCGATCCAGCCCCAATAAACGCGCATCGATCCATAATTTTTGCTTGTACCCGGACGATATTTTCAGGGCCAACATTTTTACCACGGATCGCGCCCGAACCCAGGCGGTTACAGCTACAAACCAGGCCGCCAGCGACACGACGGCTATTAAAATCGTAACGACGCCCCCTTCCTGGAAATATCGGATCATCTCCGTCACGACTGAGGCTCCCTGGTATGGGGTGCTTTTTCCCGGGCACCGGATTCTTTGTTGATCAGATTTATCAAGGTGGCGGAAAATCGTTCCATGTCCGCAATCAATCCCTCCACCCGACCGGAAAGGATACTGTGGATAAACAGGATCGGGATGGCGATGATCAGGCCCGCGGCGGTGGTGAGCAGGGCTTCGGAAATTCCGCCTGCCATTAAACGCGGTTCCCCGCTGCCGAACACGGTAATCGCATTAAAGGTGGCGATCATTCCCGTTACGGTGCCCAGCAATCCGAGCAGCGGCGCGACGCCCGCCAGGATCCCAATCGCGGAGAGAAAGCGTTCCAGGCCCGGCAATTCGTGCAGAACGGCCTCCTGCACCGAATCCTCCATCACGGCGGATCCTCGATCTCGCTGAGACAAGCAACGGTGCAGAACCCGCGGCACCACCCCTCGTTTCGACTGCGTCATCGTGAGGGCTTTCGCAAAATCACCTGCATGACAGGCGTTAAAGACACCTTCGGCAAAGGCGCCGCGCTGTTTCCCCTGTCGAAGTAGATAGAAAAATCTCTCTAAGATTAATATTACCGCCAAGACCGCCACCAGACCCAGCGGAATCATTACCACGCCACCGGCAGCAAGGGTATTCCAGAACGCATGCGAACCGTAGGATCGCTGGGCTGCTAAACCCTGCGTTACGTCAGTCGGCAGATGTAAGGTCGTCGTGATTTCATTTTTTCCTTCTATGGCGGCGGTGACATCGGCTGCAGCCCAGGCGGGCAGGTCCTCTTTCCAACGGTACCCTTTTTCCCCTTCCGGTCCCGCTACTGCCAAACCAACACCGTGGGAATCCGCTGCCTGGTACGCATAGAGGATATGACCCACGCGCAGGATTTTGGATCGATGTGCATACCCTTGACCGTCTCGGATCGTTCGGGAAAATACTGCGGAAGTGCGACTTTCCTGATAAAGACTTTCCAGCAGGGAAAGCAGCGGCAACGCATAGTCCAGCTTTTCATTCTCAGAAGTGAAATCCGTGCAAAAATCCTTAAAAAGTATTTCCTGTCCGGCACGGTTCTCCGAAGGTGGCAGAGTCTCCAGGAAATCCTTCAGTTTCACCTGAGCATCAGAAGTTATCAGATGCATTTCAGTACGCTGTTGATCCAGGGCGTTTTGTTGTTGACGGAAATCGGCGCGCTGCTTTCGCAGTTTTTCCCGTTGAGACTGTTTGCGTGCCAAGGCCAACTTCCGCTCCACCAGATCGGAGGCAGCCTTTGTCAGTCGGGCATCTAATTGGCTCTCCTCGCTCTGGAGAGCCTGAATTTCACTCTGAATTCGAGCTCGTTCGGCTTTGAGTTCCTGTCGTGCGTCCTGGATGGCCCGGTTGAGCTTCTCGGAAGCAGCGGCTTCCTGCCCCGAGACCGGTATAGAAACGGCAGTAAGGAAACCGATACATACCGTAAAAAACGACACGGCTGACACAGCCGTGGCACTATTCTTCCGTTTTCGGCAACCAATACGAATGATTTTCTGAATGGTAGGCATCATTCTATGTTGGAGTTCTCTCCTTCGAGTTGCTGATCGTCGAACTTGCGGTTGATTCGTATGCTGACCGGGAGGGAGATCATCTTCGGCGGTTGGCGTCGGTCGAGAATTTCCACGGCATCCCGTACCGCCCGGTCGTCGTCATCGTTGAGATGATGCAGCCATTGTTTTTGACCGTTCCGCTCGAGGTATAATCCCGTTTGTTCACCGTCCTCGGTCAGGTAACCTAGTATCTGTTGGCCGACGCGAAATATCCGGGCATACTTTACGCGACGATTCCCGATATCCATTTGTTTTGTGAAGGTTTCCCCCGAACGGGCGAGCCGCATTTCCTCCTGGAAGAAACTCCAGATCCGTCCGAGCGCATCGGCCGCACCTGGAGATTCGGATGCGCCGCTTTCCTGCACCGTGGGGGTAAGCCTTTCGCGGCGTTCCTGCCGGCGGAACGGTATTCCCTCGTCCACGGCCTGCAAGCTTTTACGAATCCAATCCTCCATATTTTTTTGCACCTGCGTCTGGTTCGCCTGACGGTTACGTAGTTCTAAATCGAGCTGCTTGACATCCTGCTCGATCCGCTCCAGGTCCCGATCGACCTGTTCCTCTTCGGTGCGTACTTCGGTCACTTTACTTTCCAGACTCGCCAGATCGTCACGCTTTTGTTCGATCCGGTTTTCTATCCGCCGCTGTTTTTCATAAAACGAGCTTCGTTCTTCGCGTAACGTTTGTACGACAGTACGCAGTTCGTTCAGTAATTTTGCTTGAGACGAAAAAGCAGCGGATACCGCCTGGTTCGGATCCGGCAGCGCCGCCCGGAGGGGACAGACGATTACCATACCCAGAAAAAAAAGAACAAGCACATACAATCCTGTAAAACCGATGCCGCCTGGCGGGGGAAGGATGTCCCATCCCCCACAACACTCGCCTTTTACTCTAAACCGAAATTTATTATTTTTTGTCACTAGAATACCAAGCTCACACCTGCGGTATAGCGTCTGCCTTCGTCCGGGTAGCCTGCCACCGTAGAATACTGCTTATCGTTGATATTATCCACCCGGAAAAAAACGCTGTTCTCTTTCTCCGTGCCGAAATAATAGGACAGCTTGACGTCCGCCCTGATATAATCGCCCAGCGGAACCGGATCGCTGTTCCTCGGGAGAAAACGCTCGTTTTCGTATTCGCAGACCTGTTTGACAAAGGCCGTCAGTTCGAGATCCCGGAACCGATAGGAGCCGCCGCCGCCCAGGATGAATTTCGGCACTTCCTCATCCGTCTTCCAAACACCGTTCTCCGTCCGGCGCGTCTGCATCCAGACGGTGTTCAAAAAGAATTGGAGCCCGTTCTCGAAGCGTTTGGTACGCAGGTCCGTTTCCAGGCCGTAATTGCGTCGGTCGGCGCTTTCGTACAAGGCGAAATCATCGTCATTCACCGTGACGTAGCCCCCGCTCAACAAGGCCGCGTCGTCCTGCAAAACGTAAAATCCGGTTACCGAGGCCTCCCCGAAATTCTCCCAGACCTTCTTGACGCCGACGTCGAATTTATTTCGCTGTTCCACTCCGGGCCGCTGCAAATCATCATTGAGCATACCAGGCAGAGCGGCAATCTGGCCCCAGGTATAATTTCCGAATAAACTGTAATCGGCTCCCAAGTCGTACGAAGAGCCGAACGTGATCATGTGGAGCGGATCTTCCCATTCGTTTTGCACTTGTACCGACGTCAGACCACTGGCGCTGCCCTCGATATTGAAGCCGCCGAACTGATCGATATAGGTATGCGTGAAGCGATAGCCGAAGTTGAGATCCAGCCTGCCGAAGTCATGCTCATCCACGATGACGGTGGAATAGGTCGTGATATTGCCCGGCCGACCCACGTAAAAACGCTTGCCGGTGGGACTTTCCCAATGATTGATCATGCCACCGAACCGTAAGGTATTTTCGTCCGTGAGTTTCAGGCTTTGAATGATTCCGAGGCCGTATTCGCTGTCCTCTTCCAGCCAATTCGTCGTCGAGTCGCGATGTCCGTGATAGCGACGTTTGGCGTAATTGAGGGTCAGTTCGGTCGAAGCCGTTTCGCTCGGTTCATAATGCGCCTTACCCGTGAATATATAGGCATGCATAGGATCGAAACTATCTTTACGGGTAAACAGGGTAGGATTGGCCGGGGGTTCGGCCAACTGTAATTCGCGATCGCCGGCGAAACTAAAAGCGTTAAAATCCAACTTCAACTCGGGAGTCATTTGATACGTCGTGCCCACATAAAAATTGGTAATGTTCTCTCCCGCGTTTTCGTGATCGGGGCCGTCGGTATGGCGAAAACTGGAACCGAACACATAGGCAAATTCCTTTTTCGTATCGCCGTGGATCAAACTGGTGCGCCAGGTATTGTCGCTGCCGTATAACGTGTTCCAATGCGTTTCGGTCCGATCAAACCGACGCGGGATCAGGTTGATGATCCCCGTCATACTCCCCGGCCCCAAGAGCATGGCGCTGCTGGACCGATCGATTTCAATCCGCTCGAAAAAGGTGGCGTCGAGAAAGTAATTCATCTCGTGAAACTGCCGAAACCAGGCATCGTCAATGGCGTAGGTGGGATAGGGATAGCGTTGCCCCCGGATGGAAAAGAACTGCTTAACCTTGCGGCCCCGCGATTCCGTCCAGGCGCCCGGTACGAATTCCATCGCGTCCACAATCGAGTATGCATCCAATTGATCGATCTCATACCGCCCCACCACGCTGGTCGCGGTTTCCAGACCGGGCGACTCCGTCCAGGGGCGACGGACGATGTTCCGCGGGGGCAGCGTAGTAAACTCGTCCTCTCGCTTTGCCGTTACCGTAACTTCCGGCAGTTCCACCGTCTTTTCGCCAGCCCTGGCCTCCGGTTTAGCCTCGGCATTCGTCTTTTTCGTTTCCGTGTCGTTTTGTTTGGCCGTCTCCTCGGTGGTTTGCCCGAAAGCCCGGCTCATCCCAACTAATAATCCTACGCCCACAAACGACGCCAAAATCATACTCGCCCTTTTCAGTTGTCTCCTACTTTTCATAAACTCTCCTTTCCTGAATCAACCCTGAAACCGAATGGCATGAACCGTACCGTCATTCGTTTTCAAAATCCCTAAATCCTGCAAACGGAAAAATGCGGTGCATGAGGCCAGCCCCGGCCACTGCCAGAGCTTCTCTCCGGAAACTCCGTTGACGGCCCACAAACAGCCTGACTGACTCGTATCACTAAAATATACTTTTTGCCCGACGCACGTCACCGGTCCGCACCCCGAAGCGGGCCATTCCCAGATTTTCTTCCCGGTCAACGCATCGAGAGCGTGAACGTGTTGACTGCGAATATAAAGACAATTATCTGCGGCACAGATATGAGAAATCCGGGCCGTTGTCTTGCTCCAGGTGATTTTTTGGTTTTCAATATTCACGCACGTTAATCGACTCTCGCCAATCCTGGTCTCCTGCGATATAAATACATGGTTCTTTTCCCCCGTCAGCAAAGGCTGCCGCCAGGTGGAGGCATTCTCGCCCAGAGGGATCTGCCATTCTATCTGTCCGGTATCGGGATCCAGACAATAGAAATTTTGCTGGCCGGCTACGAACAATCGACGACCAACGAGACATACCGGAGATAAAAAACGTTCTTTACTAAATCGTGTGCTCCATACCGTTTCCCCCTGGGAAGATTCGAACAGGTGTAAACGATTGCAGGTGGTCCAACAGAGGCGACTTCCCGACAGCACGAGAGGTTTACAGGGGCGCCAGGGTCGGTTCGATTTATTCCGAGCGTTCTTTTTCCACAATATGCTGCCGGATCGTCCCTCCAGCGCAACCAGAGAAAATTCCCCCGTGCTCCTCGCGCAAATGCCATAGACTCGGGATTCATCCGCTGCCAGAAATCCACTATATTGGTTTTCGGTACGCCACAGCGGCTTTCCGGTTCTCACATCATACGCTGCGACTGGATTTCCCACCTCATGATTCAACAAGACATACACTCGCCCCCCCCCTGATGCAATCTCGTCCGCCGCGGAGGCCGTAACGACCTGGGCGTCGGGAAGTTGCCAAACCGGATACCATACTCCCTGCGAGTTGCCAACCACCAACTCCGAAGTACGAACGATTGGAGAGGATTCCGTGTCGGAGTATGAAATTTGATTAGGCGTCGAATGGGAGAATCGCAGCGTTAGTATTGATATTCCGACTACGGCACAAGCAGTTGTAATTACCATAGTCCATCGTAATCGTCGGTGGAAAGATTGACCGGCAGCCCTCGAAATCTCCTTTCGGAGATGGTTTCGTAAATCTAACGCAAAATCCAGACGGGTTCGTTTGGGTCCACTGTCGTCCTGAATTTTTTTCAACAAGGTAAGATATTCAGTTTTCAGCCGCCGACAGTTCGGACATTGAGATAAATGCTCGGAAATCGATTTTAGTTGAGCTTCATTTACGTCACCCAATATGTAAAACTCGATTTTTTCTCTAACTTCAGTACAATCCATGCTCTGCTCGCCCATATTCCGCATACAAGCAGTACGTACCAAGGGGAGAAAAGGGGACAATTATTTAAAAAATTAAGGCTCTACTCAGAAAAAGTTAGTGGTTAAAACAATATTTTGCATATAAATCTTTGGGATTTAACGCTTTAGGGCACCAGCATATATAGTAACATATGGTTGTGATTCCCAGAAATCATTAACCATTATGCTGGCGCCTTCAAAGCGAAAAATCCCGGCCTCGACGAGGCTGTCCCGGGTCATCATTAATCAACTTTTTTCGATGAGAGGCAAAATTAAAAAAACGGGCTATCGGAAGTATGGCGAATCGCTTGATTTGGATTTAGGTCGCTGTAATCCACTGGTAAACAAGGTTTTATATTTCCGCAGGGATTGGTTTGTTTATTTCGATCCAGATCCCGTAATTGATACCAGCGAAGTTTTGCGGGATACGGATTTTATAGTCGGGTATGGCCAGTTTCGTCATGATATCGCGCAGTTGGCGGGCCTTTTCCTGCACATTATAGTTCATCCCCTTCTGGTTTTGACGGATTTTTCGGGCGACGTCTATGGGCATATCGTCGGCAAATCCGCGACCGATGAAGGCCCGACCACCGGGTTTGAGAACACGGTAGATTTCAGCGAAGGCCTTGACTTTATCGTGCCAGAAATGATACGAACCGCGAGAGACGATGATGTCGGCGTAATTATCCTTAAACGGCAACTCCTGGGCGTCGGCGCGGACGGCGCTAACGCGTCCAGAGAGACCATTCTTTTGGGCCAGGGAAAAAAAGTAAGGGAAGAAATACGGATTAATATCCGCGTTGATCCAGTGCAGTCGGGTACGTTTGCACCACTCGACGATCAAACTACCCGGCCCGCTCCCGAGGTCGATA
>CAZNQT010000237.1:0-7510 GCA_964574885.1 uncultured Pirellulales bacterium | reverse complement strand
GGTGACGATCTTGTGCACTACCGCCAGACCCAATCCCGTTCCTCCCTGGCCTTTACTCGATACGAACGCCTGGAAAATATGTTTCAACTGTTCCGGCTTAATCCCCGGTCCGTTATCCCCCACGATGAGCAGCACTTCCTGGTTTTCGCTGTCGTATTCCGTTTTAACGGTGATGACTCCTTTGCCTGGTTCCACCGCATCCAGGGCGTTCAGCACCAAGTTCAAAATCACCTGTTGAATCCCGTTCGAATCGATCTGGAGCGACGGGAGATGATCGTCCAGATCCGTGATCAATCCCACCTGCTTATCATCCGCTTGCGCCGTCAACATTTCCACCGCCTCGCCTACCAGGGCATTAATCTGCGTCATCTCCAGACTCGGCGTGCGGGCCTTACTGAAGGCCAGCATGTTCAGTACCAGGTTTTGAATTCGAGTCTGATTTCGCTTGAGAATGCTCCAGCCTTTTTCCGCCGTCGCGAGTTTCTTCCTGGTAAATCCCAACTCCACCATATCCGCCGCACTCTGCATACTCTGCAGGATATTCTTGATCCCGTGCGATAGATAGGCCACCGTCTCTCCCGCCGCGGCCAGTCGTTCCGCCTGCACGCCCGCCTGATACAGCCTTGCATGCTCGACCGCCAGACCCGTATGCAGACCGATCGCCGTCAACAGCCTTAACTGATCGCCCGCGTACGTATGCGTCGCCACCGTCGTATCCACATAAATGACTCCGATGGCCTGATCGCGGGCCATGATCGGAACACACAGCGCGGAGTGGATCCCATAGTTGTGCACGCTCTTGCCCTTGGTGAACCGAGGATCGCGCATGGCATTCGAGCATAGCACCCCTTCCTTATGATCCAGTACGTAATTAACGATTGTATGACTGACGGTAATCTCGCCGGTATGTTCCTTGCTGCGATATCGCACCACCTCCGGATTTAGTTCTTCGTCTTCTTCGTTTTGCTTGATCAGAATGAAGCCCCGATCCGCCGGCAGACTGTCGAAAATGATGTCCATCACCCGCTCCAGCAACTGAAGACGGTCGAAAATAGAACTAATCGCAATCGACAGATCATACAATATCCGCAAATTCTCGACGGCACTGGAAGCTTCCGGACCGGCGATAATCACCGAATCTTCCATTGATGGGACCGTCGCCATGATCGCCGACTCGATGAGATTGCCGTTTTCGTCGATTTTCAGACTCCCGCCCGGCGTTCCGGAAATGCCCGTCGGTTCGCCGCCGAATACGATCAGCGTCGAGCCGCATTTGATCTGATCTCCCTGTTTCAACTCCGACGTCGAAGAAACCTTCACTCCGTTCACATACGTCCCGTTCGCCGAATTCAGATCGTAAAGCACCCACGTGCCATTCTTCTTTAACAATTGGGCATGCCGACGCGACACCGTATTATCCGATAACGGCAGATCGGGACTATTACGGCCCAATAATGTCGGGGAATGATTGATCTCAAAGGTATGGCCCTTATCCGGGCCCTGTAATATGTGCAGAGAGGGCACTGTTTTTCACCTGAAATCCAGGGTGGATTCACCCAAATTCTTTACACAAAACGATTTAGTCGAGTACTTCCTTAGTAATAATTGTAACGTATATCTCCCAACCCGTCAAGTAACAGCTTTTCCCGCTTCCAATATTAACTCGGCCTACAAATACACCTTCTCCTTATATACTAATGGTGCTCACGCAACCCAAAATGTTACACTTTATTATCGAAAAAAAAGGTTTTCGTAACTTACTTATTTATAAGCGATTACAAATGTTACAGAAATGGATTGCCCTGTTTTTCCTCCCCGATCGTGGTTATCGGACCATGCCCTGAATACACTTTCGTCTCCTCCGGCAGCGTCAGTAGTTTCTCCCGAATGCTCGTTAACAATACGCCCCGGTCACCTCCCGGAAAGTCATCCCGACCGATGGAGCCGGCAAACAGCGTATCTCCGCTAAATACCACCGACTCATCCTTACTATAAAAACTCACTCCTCCCTCGGTATGCCCCGGCGTCGCCAGAACCTTAAACGACAAGCCATCCAGTCCCACCTCATCGCCCTGAGCGAACTGCTTATCCGCCTTCAGGCGAATAAACGTCCCCGTCATCCACGACAAGTTGAGTTTTACTTCCTCCAGCATCTTGGCATCTTCGCTACTGACGCAAACCGGAATCGCGCCGAACTCATTCTGCAATTCCTCTATGCCCGCAATGTGGTCACAGTGCCCATGCGTCAACAGAATTTTCACCGGCTGCAATTCGTTTTCCTTCAGGAACTTCATCAGCGGCCCCGGAGAAAAACCCGGATCGATTACCAAACACTCCTTCGCCTCGCCATGTACCCGCACCACATAGCAGTTCGTCGCAAAATCCCCCAGCACCAGACATTCAATTTCCATCACGTGTCCTCAATTATTTTCTTTTTCCTATCTACTTTTGGAGTGCGAAAGCGCCGGCTTTCGCTTTGCTTATATCTTCGTGTTATATGTGCGCTTTGTGGTGTTATAACTCTTCGCAACAAAAAAATACAAAACAATCGCCGGTAGAAAACAAATCGCACAGAACCGATACATTGCCGGGTTGGATATTAACCCGTGCAACGGATTACTATTCCACGGATAGAACGGCCGGATATCGCGATACAACGGTGCATCAAATAACACGTGCAGCCATACCCCCAGCACTCCGGATATAATCATCTTGATTCGAGTGGTTGAATACGTCAGCCGAAAGGCATTCATAATGGCCTTGATTACCTCGCGAAACGGATAGGCAATCAATGCCCAGCCAATCCCCACGAACGGTCCGAACAGAAACGTATGACAATAACCGTGGTGTGGATAATCCAATCCGAACACCATCACCGTCAGCGGTTCCAGATCCACAGCCACGTTCGCCAATACGAACACCGGCAGGTCCAGATACCGCTTCAATGCCAAACCCACGCATCCATGCGGACCAAAATGATACGGTGTAAACGGCATCCCTATACCTCAAACCCACCTAACCTCGCGTATAGTATATCAATATAGACTGAAGACGGTAAACTCTTTTTCCCCTCCTCCTTTCTTCCTTGACTTCACCCCCCAGTCTGCTATCATTTGCCACTTATAATAATACCGGATAAGGAGATATATGAAACCATTCCAAAGAGTATTAGGGTACGTGAAACAGGAATATCGAGCGGTGATTCTGTCGGTCGTATTTGCGCTATTAACGGCGATGTTGTTTTCCCTGTCGTTGACGGCATTGCTGCCGCTGATGAAAGTGATGATGGGCGAAGAGGGATTGCACGGCTGGGTCTATCGTGCTATTATCAAAGACCGCAGCGGCATCCGCTTTATGGATGTTCCCCTACGTGAAAACATCGTCGCCAGTGATACCAAACAACTCCGCCGCCCCAAACTCCGAATTAGCAGCATACAAAAAGACACTCCCGCCGATGGCGTCGGTTTACGGCAACTGGATGTGGTTCTGGCCGTCAACCTGGAAAATGAGCACCAGGAACAAACACATAATTCCGAAGCCTCTCGCAAAAATCAAACGCCGGGGATTCTCATCCCCAATCGTAATACGTTACTGGAAACACTCGCCCGGGCGCCCGCCGGCTCTACCGTCCAGTTGAAGATCAAACATGACGACGACAGCATAGAAACCGTGCATTTCAAAATCGATCCGGAACCCTACTATAGCGGAACGGCATACAGACTGCTGCGCTATGTGCCCTCTATGCAGGAATTCAAAACGAAGGAGGAATTACTATCATTCAAACTCGATTGTATGGTTAAAGTGATTCTCCTGATCCTAGCGGCTACGATTGCCCGATGTTTATTTCGCTTTCTCCAGGAGTATCTGGTACGAAAGCTTTCCTATCGCTCCATTATGCGTTTTCGGCGCGATGCTTTTACGAACGCCATTCGCATGCCTCTGCTTCACTATAGTACCCGGGGCGTCGCCGACACCATGAGCCGTTTCATTCAGGATTCCAACCGTATTCATACCGGGATCACAACGCTGTTGGGTAAAGTTGTCCGTGAACCGTTTGTCATAATCGGGCTGGCCGTTCCGGCCTTTATCATCAACGCAAAAATCACTTTGTATGTAATGCTGGGCGCCCCTATCGCGGGTTTTGTCATAGGCCAACTTGGGCGTAAGATGAAAAAGGCCGCTAAGAAAGCCCTTGAAAACTGGTCTCGCATGCTCGGTCGTCTGCAGGAGAGTCTCCAGGGCATCCGTGTTGTCAAAGGCTATCACCAGGAATCCCAGGAAGAGCAGGTCTTTGAGAAAATTAATAAACGTCTAATCAAACAACAAATCCGTATGGCTAAAATCAACGCCGCCAGCGGTCCGCTGCTCGAATCTCTGGGCATGACGGCGGCGTGTACGGCCATGATTTTTGCAACCCACTACATGGCAGGCGGGCATATGAGCACGAGTGAGTTCATAGTCCTGGTGGCATTGCTGGGCGCGATGGCGGAATCGGGACGAAAACTCGGAGGTGTTCTTCCACGCATTCAGGCGGCAAATGCGGCAGCAGAGCGGATGTGTTACTTGCTGGATGTGCCGGCGGAGAAAGAGATAAAAGGAGCAAAGACATTGGGGAGGATGGAGCAAGGACTGGAAATACGAGGAGTGAGTTTTACATATCCGGAGCAAATGGAGCCGGCGCTGTCGGGGATCGAACTGAAGGTCAAAGCAGGAGAGACGGTTGCGATCGTGGGACCAAACGGATCGGGCAAGACGACGCTGGCGTGCCTAATCCCGCGATTTTATCAACCGGACGAGGGAGAGGTGTTGATCGACGGGCAGGATATTGCCCAGGTGACACTGGCAAGTTTGCGGGAACAGATTGGGATCGTGACACAGCAAACGATCATATTCAACGATACGGTGGGTGCGAATATTGCCTACGCGAATCCGACGGCGAGTCGGGAAGAGGTCGTCGAGGCGGCGAAGCGAGCGTATGCGCGTGAGTTTATCGAACAATTGCCGCACGGGTACGATACGATCGTGGGCGAGCAGGGCACAAAGTTATCAGGCGGTCAGTTGCAGCGGTTGACGATCGCGCGGGCGATTTTGCGGGATCCGGCTATCCTGATCTTCGACGAGGCGACGAGTCAGATCGATTCGGACAGCGAAGCAAAGATCCAAAAAGCGATTCTGGACTTTGCCCAGGGACGCACCTCTTTCATCATAGCGCATCGGCTGAGTACGATTATTCATGCGGATCGGATCGTGGTCCTGGAAGCGGGCCGGATTGTGGCGACGGGTAAGCATGAGGAGTTGATCAACCGGTGTCGTTTATACCGGCAATTATATGAGATGCAGTTTGCGGGGCAGTAGGAATTCGGTTCCGGTTATTGGTTCCTTGTTCTAGGTTTAAAAGTAAATGAGTAGATGGGTAAAGGGGTAGAAGGGTGGAAAAGTCTACAGTTTTCCGTCCACCGTCCACAGTAAGAAGAAATTCTTTGCTACATTCAGGATGAACCGGCACAGGGGGGGATTGGTAGTACGACATACCCGGGTGGGTCCTGCCCGGAATAGCTGTTGTGTGTGCATGTTACTCACGGTGGATTTTTAAGGTTTGCTCCGCCGAGATCGGGCCTCAAATTAGGATTATCTTCCCGCCACATATTCCAAGCCTTCACGCCTTTCTTGAGAATCCTTAGATGCTCTGGATCAGCCAAAATAGAACCTTTCAAATCCCGGTTCAATTATACTAATCCAGCGACCTATCAATTACAACAATTTACTGGATCATAATTAACCCATACACATTCGCGGCCTTTTTTCTTCGTCGCTAATTTAATCGCTTTTAGGAGGCTCCCATTGTCCCCACGTGTGTGGGGGTGAACCGACTCGTTACCTACCTGGCCTCCAAGGTCTATCCCATTGTCCCCACGTGTGTGGGGGTGATTTCTTGTACTGTGTAGATTCGATCAATCTCTAATCCATTGAATAACCATATGATTATTAATAGGCTCGCTTTAAGCTTCGTAGAGAAAAAATTTATATATTAAATCGTGAGGCAAATAATTTAGGTGCTTGGTAATAAAATTCAATATGAATATGTTTATTTGAAGGTTATTTTCGTTCCATTGCTTCCTGCAGCAATCTCGGTTTTGCGCCATTTGTATCGATCTTGCCGTATAATCCGTAATACTGTTTGGCCACATCCGTCTGGCTCAGATGAATATATACCGATGGCATGGTGCTGTCGGCAGTCCATCCAAAATAGGCACGGAGCATTGCCTCCGTCCAGCCCAGGGCAGCCAGTTCCGTGGCCCGGGTATGCCTGAACGTATGCGGAGTCACTTTTTTGGTAAGCAGGCTTTTTTTAATCAACCTCGCCCTGGCTACGGTTTTTTTGGTGACATTCCAAATCCCGTCCCGTTGCAGGTTAAGTTTATGCTGCTTTTTATTAAACCTGGGGAAAAGGAGCGCTTCGGGATCGGCGGCGAACATGTGGTTATTGAGCCAAATCTCCAGATCCGGCTTGCAGATTACCAATGGAACTTCCCGCTTGCCCGTCTTGCCGTTCAATTCAACGGTGAGGCCGTACTGGTTAAATTTTATATGTTTGACCTGCAGGGTGGCAATTTCACCCGCCCGTGCTCCACTCTCTGCCATCAGGGCAAAAATGGCCTTATCTCTGGGAGATTCTACACAGCTTAGAATGGTATAGATTTCCTCCAGTGTCAATAGGTCGCCGGGATTGATCCTGTTTGTGATATCCCTGCATACGCGTTTGACATTCATCCAATCCACCACGGATGGATACCCTTTCTTATATATAGGCAAAAAACTTCCGGATCAAATGACGCCGCAGATTCAACGTAGATTCCAACAGGACTTTTGGTGTATGCTTTTTATGCTTTTGTTTATACCGGGTATCGTCGAATCTTCGATGCTTTTGCAGGTCCAGGAATTTTTCTATGTCCTGCCTGGTAAACTGCTTGAAGCATTTGTCGCTGGCGTAATCCCTGGCGAACTTTCTGCGGCGGTTGGCACTGCCCAAGTCGATCAATTATTGGTCATTGCGAACGATGCGGGAAAAGCTGGTCAAGATCGAAGCCAAGGTCGTCAGCCACGCCCGATATGTGACCTTTCAAATGGCAGAGGTGTTGGTATCGAGGTCGCTGTTTTATGAGATCCTTGAAAGGATCAAACGCTTGAAACCAATACCGATTGGATGTGGTTAATGCGAGAATTACTGAAAAACTTGTTTTCATGAACGTCAGAGCAGTCAGGGTCTGTGAAAAAAATGACGTCTGCAAGCGTTCAGAAACATGAAAAACCATATACTTACGGAATTTTGAGGGAAACAGGGCATGGGATGGAATATTCTTGATCCTGTGGTAGCGGACTTTGTAAAATTATTAATGTTGTTAGGAGAAAATTATGTTCTGTAAACGTTTAAATGGGAAATGTCAGTTAATGTTGGATTTAGAAAGGTTTACCATGCAACTGCGCAACCAAGCCATTATTGTTCCGGGTC
>CAZNQT010000236.1:0-7539 GCA_964574885.1 uncultured Pirellulales bacterium | reverse complement strand
ACTTAAAGCTATTGCCGAACTATTAGGGGGGGTACACTATTATCGTTGGGATCCAAGTTTTCTGGCATTACCGGTAGCGCCTGACTCTAATCGACGTTTCCGCATGGAATCTAACGGATTCGGTTTGGCATTATTACTGCAGGAAATACTATTACGTAATCGTGATCGATTTATTAAGTTAGAGGAGCGTTTTGTAAAGATATTCCCTCAGATCAAGTCTATTGTGTTTCAGCAGGCTCAGGCTTATCGTGCACCTGTGGACAACCCGGAACGGATTACCGTCCTCCAATCAGCCGACGGGCAGGGGCTTTATTTTGAGCTCAAAGAAAGTGGACAATTGGTCCCCGCATCACAGGCATCTGACGGAACTCTCCTGGTTCTCGCCTATCTGTCGGTGCTTTATCTGCCGGAGCCGCCAAGACTCCTGTTGGTGGAAGAACCGGAAAACGGAATTCATCCCAACCGACTGCGTGAAATTCTCAGCGTCCTGCGGGAGTTGATACAAGAGCAATCGCACACCCAAATCGTATTAACGACTCACTCGCCTTATGTGCTGGATGTATTCAAACCGGAAGAAGTTACTCTCTGCACGAAATTAGAATCCGGCGCAATCAAGACCTTCCAATTGTCGGAAAGCGATATCGTACAGAAGCAGCTTGACGTTTTTACCCTCGGTGAAATTTGGACTTCCGAAGGCGATGAGGTCATTGCCAAAACTGAAAACAAAAAAGAAGAAGGAGTAAGTGGATGAGGGTGTTGGTGGTGTCGGAAGGTCCGCACGAGCAGGCGGGTGCGTTGGAAAATATCTTGAAAAAGCTTGGCGGGGAACATACCGCCTTTGAATCTGACCGGATCGCCAACAATCATATTCACGCTATCCATGGCAAAGGAAAAGGTTTTTATAAAAGGGCCTTGCGTTGGATTGGTGAGGCTGAGAAAAGAAAGTGTAATGCACTTGTCTTTCTTATCGATATGGATGGAGAGGAAAATAGAATCCAGGATATTCAAGAGGCCCAAACGTCGTCTATGTTTTCCCTTCCCAGAGCGTTGGGAGTCGCCATTCAAGCATTTGACGCCTGGATGTTGGCGGATGAAAAAGCTTTGAGCCATGTTCTTGGATACATCGTTCAGAGACAACCCGATCCTGAAACCATACGTGATCCCAAACAAGCCTGTATGAATCTACTCAACGAAAGTCCTGAAGCTATGGCTCAACGGGATATGTACGCAAGAGTGGCAAGCAAGATTGACATTACTGTTTTAACGGAACGATGCCAAAAGGGTTTTAAACCATTCGCAGAAAACGTTAAACGTATCTTCCGGTAATTATGAAAAGATAAGGCGGCTTATGATTCAACCGATGAAGCCGCGTTGGGTAGGGCCTTGCCCCTTTCGGTTTTTAATACTTTACCTGCATTGTTACTACCGGTTTACCTTGTTGTTTCAGGTTTACTAGTATTGCTCCTTGGGTCTGCATCCCCCATCCGGTTATCGTCGCCTGATCGTCCGTCGGCAGTAATGCTTTCAATTCCCCATCCGAAAGCTTCACCTGCAAAGCATACCCTCCCGGAATCACTTCTAATAGAGCTTGGTTGGGTAGCCTATCTTGTTCGCGGTGAGGTCGATATAACGTTACGAATTCCATCTGCCTTTGTTTGTCAACTGTCTTCGCCGTCAAGTGCCATTCGCGCAACTTGATCCGCGACCGCGGATTCGGATCGTATTGATCCGTCTGCGTAAACGTCAAGCCCGCCGGTGTTAGAAAATCGATATCGCATAACACGTCATCGTTCCGTACCTGGATCTGATGTTGACCGTCCACCTCGATCTTTTTGATGGCGTGTAGCCAGTATTCGAACGTCGATGTCTCTTTCGCAATCAGTCGATCGAATACCACCGCCAGTTCCGGCTTCACAAATATAATCGTTCGCGTAAAACGATCCAGTATCCCATTTTCATACGCCGATCCCGCCTCGCCGACCACCACGTCCATCGCCGGCGTCGTCTCAAAACCGACTATTTCTCCCCGGCTCTTGGCACTGTGACCTTTCTGCCCCACGCCGTTGACCGTAATGCAGTTCGTCGAACGCGTACTCCACATCCAGTTAACATGATGCTTACTGCCGTAGATATCCCGATACCCGCTGCGAATCAGTAGCCGCTTACCGTACCCCCACAGCAGAAACGAATTGTTCGATTCGTACCCGTGCGACTGCGTCCCGAATGGACTCGATTTGAAAACCACCTGCGTACTCTTGCCCGCGTCAAACAGACTGCTGTTCAGGTACGCCTGCCCCGTCCCGGCAAACAATCTTGAAGTCGGTAAGTCCACTGGCGGTACTGCCTGCACCTTGGGCAGCGTCCCGCGTATAAAACCAATATATCCCCCTGTATTCACCGATCCGCCGAGTTGATCCACATACCACTGCCAGTGTCCGTTGTTCGCCTGCGATGCGAATACGCTCATCAAAGACCGATTATCTCTCGCCCGCCGCCGCGCCGTCAGGTCCCCGAATCCGCCCCCCACCTTACCCGGCGGCATCAGGTACATCGCATAGTACCCCGCCTGCGAGAAGAATGGTTTCTCGTATGCGTTGATCCCCAGCGCCTCCCGCATCACGTCCGCCCACCACGTAAACCGCCCCTGATAGCTCGCCCAGTACGATGCCCCTTCGTGCCAACCCCCGTCGTCGTCGCTCCAGACGGGATAGGTATTGAAAAATACATTCATTACAAAACAAACCCATTTTTCCGCTTCCGGAATTTCATCAAAAAATGCAATCCCCACCTCGCCCAGAAAGTGCCAGGCGCGGTTGGAGTGGCTGGAATAGGGGCGCCATAAGTGGCGTGGGCACAGGTGGTTATACATTTCCTCGCCGCGGATCCGCATGACCCGGCGGCAGAGGTCCTTTTCCTGGTCCGTCAGTAGGTCGTTCACGAACGTATAGGTCCGCGAGAAGTAATAGTTATACGGCATGCCCGCTTCATCGTTATATCGGTATCCGGTGCTGCCTTTGGGATCCCATTTGGCGCAATCAAGCAGGATTTGCCTGGCCTTTTGGCCATAATGCTCCGGTCCGCCGAGTAATCGGGTAAATGCCAGGGTTGCGGCGCTATTCAGCGCCCGGATCGTATAAGTTCGGTTTCCCCACCACATTTTGCGCCATTCTTCGCTTAATCGTTTCATTTTCGGCGGATATTTGGGCGGTTCGGCGGTATTGGGGGGATTTTTGAGTATTTTTTCGCATTGTTTGACCAGGTTTTCATACTCTTTTTTCATAGGACCGCGGGCCAATTGACGCAATTTGGCCAAATTTTCAGGTCTTACGAACAGCCTTGGATGGGTTTTGGGGATTCGCTGTATCAGTTCTTGTTGCGTCGGCATCGGCATATGTACGGCGTCGGCGGGGATACTGAAGGTTCGCGGTTTCGACCAGTTGGTAAATTGACCTTTATTATCTTTGCCTCGATAGCGCCAGGAATATTGTCCCGGTTGGAATACCGTAGGGGGGCAATGCACGTTGAATTCGATGTCGGCGGTTCGATATTGGATCTGTTGGAAATTCTTGTCCCGGGCGCATTGAATTTCCCATCGTAATCCCCGCTGCGGCCGCCAGGAAAAACTCGGCGGATTGACGGCACTTTGCGTTCCTTCTGCGGGTCGATAGCCCCACTCGCCATCCGCCGCGGGCTTTTCATCCAGAGTGAGCGGTTTGGCTGATATTGGAATTGTTACTATAACCGTGATGAGCAGCGATGAAACGGTGATGAGATTTTTCATGTCTTACTTCCTATTTCGTATTTGGATCCTCAATCGGTTGCGGTTTCTTTTTACGACTTTCGCGAAATCCTTGAATTGCGCCTTTAACAAAACCCCTGGCGCCTTTTTCCGACACTTCTTCAATATTCTTTTTTATACCTTCGCCCACTCCTTTTAAGTTGGCTGTCAGGCGTGTAGCGATAATATCGTCCTCGGTATGACTAATGCCGTCCGGTCCGGTCGAACGTACCTTAAGCGTCTCCGCCATGCCGCCCTGGGAATATTGAACCTGTAAGGCATTTCCCCATTCATCTTTTTCCGGCAGGATGTCGGATTCCCAGTGAATATAGACGCCGGTTTCCGTGGTGGAGCTGTCGAGTTTGTCTGCCCATCGTTCTGTTTTAGCACGTGTCAAATCAATCAGTTTTTCTAACTTTCTTTTTTCTTCGAGTTTTCGGTCATATTCCCTGGAATAGTCTTTGTACTCCTTTACGGCCCATACTATCAAAACGATTCCCAGAAGAACGCCAATTATGATCCCAATCGTCTTGCCCATCGTTATACCCTTTCGCTTACATATAATAAAAGACGGTAAACCGTTAGTTTTTTATGCTTTTGATTTGGGGGATATTATAGGCGAGGGGGGAGGAGTTGAAAATAATAAAAAAGGATGAAGCTTGAAGCCTGAAGGATGAATAAAGAAAAGGTTTACGGTTGACGGTTTACAGTTGACGGCAAGAGAAGAAGATTCGCCGCGGAGGTCGCGGAGGAATATTTTAGACAAGATATCGGGATTTACAGGATTATAATTTTGCCACGAATGAACACGAATTTTCACGAAAAAAAGTAAAAAGGTAAAAGTAAAAAATATTCAATCCGTGAAACCTGTGTAATCTGTGGTTCTTTTTACTCATTTAGACATAGACTCATTTTATTCTATCAGCCATTTTTCGCAGAATAGATACAGATCCAGCAAGTCGATGGTACCCGAGCGGTTTAGATCTGCTCCGTCGCAATTATAGGTTTCGCTGCAATTCTCATCCCGCCATCGCTCGGCGAAATAGGCAAAATCCGCCATCTGCACTCCATCCGGACAGGCAAAATCGCCGTCACTCCAATATTGCCATGCCAGGTGCGGATAATGAACTCCATCCACACACATCCGCCAATAGTCATCGGTTCCATTGGAATCGCCTACGAAATCCCAGCCGACAAAGCTGTCTTGGACTCTCATATTCGGATCAGAGAGAGGAGTTCCATACCCGTTAATTGGTCCGCCACCGTCATCGGGATGGAGAAAATATACTCCGATGAAAAAACTGTCAGTATCACGTCCTAATAAACCGCCAAGAAAGTTTGAATTATCCCCAGCGTTGACACTGCCCACAGCATAGCAGTTGTTGATACTACCAAGATTATTGTCTCCTATTAGTCCGCCAATATACGATGAAGAAATTCTCCCGCTAACAGAACCAACAGCATAGCAATTGCTAATGAAGCCGTTGTAATTAACACCACATAGGCCACCGAGATCGCTAGTATCATCCCCACCGGTTACCGAACCGGTGGCATAGCAATTATAAATACTACCACCAGAATTCCATCCGAATAAGCCACCGAGATTTTTAGAGTCTTTCCCACCATTTACCGAGGAGCTTGAAAAACAATTAATAATATAGCCACCTAAGTTCTGTCCACAGAATCCTCCGAGATAGAGTGAATCATTCTCACCATTTACTGAACCGCTTGAAAAGCAATTAAAAATATCGCCATCTAAGGTCTGTCCACAGAGACCTCCGAGATAGAGTGAACCATTCCCACCAGTTACTGAGCCAGATGCAGAGCTATTGTTAATACTACCAGATTGGTGAGCTCCACATAGGCCGCCGAGATATTCAAAATAATCCCCACCAGTTATCGAGCTAGTAGAATAACAATTGTTTATATCACCGGTGTTTCCTCCACATAGGCCGCCGAGATAGTTATTGCCGGCAACCAGGCCGCAGGTATGACAATTGTTAATATAACCTTGGTAGTAATTCATTCCGCATAAACCACCGAGACAGTATGAATTATTCCCACCGGATATTGAACTGTTAGCATAACAAGTACTGATATCGCCATAGTTTTGTCCGCACAGGCCGCCGAGAAAATAGGATCCAACGCCACCGGACACATTTACATTTTCTAGACCGAGGTTATTTACTGATGCGCAACTTCTGGTTACTCCCATTAAACCTAGGTGGCCACTGCCAGATATATTCAGATTGGATATAGTATGGTTGTTGCCGTCAAGTACACCAGCAAAATCAGGGATTACCGCCACCGACCACATTATGCCAGCAAGGTCTAGATCGTTTTGTAGTCGGTAATAACGGTCGGGCTGCTGCCAGATTGCCCCTAGATCATTGGGATCATAGATCAAATACGGATTTTGGTTGGTACCTTGTCCGGTAAAAGCATAAGGTTTAAAAGTTTGATCAAAAAAGTAAAGAGAGGGATACTCACCCGTATTGATAATCCATGTAGATGAAGTCCCGTTGACAGTTTCATTGACAAAATCCCAACCGATAAAGCTGCATTGCCTTCTCATGTTTGGATCATCTAAAGGATGACCATATCCATTATTAGGCCCAGCGATATCCAAAAAATAGCAATTGCTAATACTGCCATAATCCTTTCCGCAAAGTCCGCCGAAATAATTATTTCCTGAAATACTTCCCGAAGCAAAGCAATTGCTAATAGAATTACGATTCCTTCCACATAGCCCGCCGACATAATTAATGCCTATAACACTTCCCGAAGCATAACAATTGCTGATAACGGAATAATAATCATTCCCTCCGCACAGGCCGCCGACATAATTATTGCCAGAAACACTTACTGAAGCATAACAATTGTTAATGGAACTACTATTCATCCCGCATAGTCCACCGAGTTTCTCAGAACCATCCCTGCCGGTTACAACACCGATGGCATAACAATTTCTGATACTGCCATGGTTATATCCACACAGGCCGCCGATTTTCCAAGAATCACCACCGCTTCCTACAGAGCCGATGGCATAGCAATTGATAATATTTCCTCCGTAGATACATCCGCACAGAGCACCGAGGAATTCCGAACCATTCCCCCCGGTTACTGTTACATTTTTCAGGCCCAGATTTTTCACTTTCATACTGGAAGAGGAAAACATACCAAACAAACCGAGATAATCATTGCCCTCTCCGTTTGTATCGATAGTCAAGTTGGAGATAGTATGTCCGTTGCCGTCGAAGACGCCTGTAAAGCCATTGCTTCCATCGGGAGCGATGAGGGCGGTAGTGAAGGTGTTGGGGTCGGCGAGGGCGAGATTGATATTGGCGGTGACGATGAAGTGTTTGTCCCAGTGTTCGGGGTGTTGGCTCATATAGATGAGTTGGTTGGGTTCGGCGATCTGGAACGGGAATTCGGGGGAGCCGTCGCCGTCGTCGTACGAACCGATGGCAGAAGTATGTGTCATTATTGATAATACAAATGTTATCGTAAAAAACATGAAGATGAAAATTTTACGATTCATTTTGACCTCCTAATTTTCCCGAAGGAAGATGGATCGAAAAAAACCACCCCCAAGCTCGCGGACTCGCTTGGCGGTGCCACCCATCGTTGTAATCGGCGTAGGAACAAGGTAAAAGTAAAAAGTGAAAAGGTAAAAATAGAATCAGAAAAAGTGTGAAGGTGCGAAAGTGTGAAAGGTGGGAAAGTGCGAAAGTGTGAAGGTGTGAATGAAGGCCATCCAC
>CAZNQT010000235.1:0-7542 GCA_964574885.1 uncultured Pirellulales bacterium | reverse complement strand
GCGGCGAAGACCTCATGGTGCTCGGAACGCACATCATGGACCTGATGCGCTTTTTCGGCGGCGATCCCCAATGGTGTTTCGCCACCGTCCGCCAAAACCAAAAACCTGTTACCAAAAACGAAATCCGGAACGGCAACGAAGGTATCGGCCCTTTCGCCGGCGATGAAATTCACGCCATGTTTCGCTTTCCCAAAGTATCCATGGGCTATTTCTCCACCCACAAAGCAAACCACGGCGCTGCAAACCGTTTCGCCCTCTGGATCTACGGCTCCAAGGGAATCCTCACCACCTCCACCGGCGCCGTGCCCGAAGCCTACTTTATCGACGATCCCTCCTGGCAGCCGGGCCGCTCCAGCGCTCAATGGAAACGTATCACCAGCAACGGCATCGACAAATCCGAAACCTTAAAAGATCCGCGCCATCATTTTGGCAACTGTCAAATCGCCCGCGACCTGATCCACGCCATTGAAAACGATGCCCAACCGAAAGGCAGCATGTACGACGGCCGCGCTGCCCTGGAAATGATCCTCGCTACGTACGAATCCCACCGCCGAAACGCCCCCGTCGAACTCCCCCTGAAAAACCGTCAACATCCGCTTACATTATTATCGTAGATTTCCCCGTAAGGTGGATTATAGAGCAACGAAGCATAGGAATAAATAACACGTATGATCAAGGTCAGGTTATGCTTTAAAGGAAATCTCAAATTCATAATCCAATGTTTCAGTAGCTGTTGGATGGTTTAAAAACGATATAAATAAAAGTAAGAGAGCAAGTGCCAAAATCAGTAAAATAGAGGTTGAACTCCTCATGGTTTGCTTTTGATTCGAGGCGTAAAAAAGTTATCGTTTTTCATAGGTATATTGATTCACCATTATGATTTCTTAATTTATCATTACCTCAGCCTTTAAGCTTTATCTTTTCTTACTGCCCCCACAACCAGTACCCCGCCAAGTATCCCCAGTCCTTTAAATCCACAGACCCGCTGCCGTCCAGATCGGCTCCCCCACACCAGTAGCGATGGAAACAGTCTGCTTGCTGCCAATACGAAATAAACCAGAACAAATCTTTTATTGCCACCGACCCGCTTATATCAAAATCACAATTCCGCGGCCTCAGATCCGCCCCCAACTCGGTAACAATTGTATAACTCCAAAAACCTATTTGCCCGTCGGTATTTCGTATCCAACTCTCCACGTCGGCTTCCACATAACTTGGCCAACCGTCTAGAATCTCTATACTCATATTCGCAAACCTGTCAAATTCCGTTATACACCAGGACCACGCCGGCAGCCCTGGATGAAGGTAGTCTCGATTCATGTTTATCCCGTTATTAGGGTTCCAGTGATCGATAGAAGCTATTACTATGGCCTTACCTATCGCCGGTCCGTATGCAATCAAGTTTCTTGCATGCTCAACATCATCCGGATCTTTCAGGGCAAGTACATAAGAATCGTTGTGTAAGGGCATTCCGATTTCAGCTACCATAAAATACACCGTTTCGGCACAGCCTACGTGTACCGACTTCTCCGCGGTTAAAGTCGTATCATTATAGGTGAACCGTGTATAGAGAGTAATATCTACTGGATGTTCATTTTCTTCTATAGTTAAACATCCCGCACCGTCTATGCTCGCATAAAGGTTTGGCTCTACTGACCACTGTGCCGAGAGGCTTACATTTGATGTCAAACCACCTTCAAAAGTAGCGATCGCCATATATTGCGTATCCGTTAATTCCAACACCTCATTGGGCCCGGTTATCTCAAGATCCACCAGCGTCTCATAGCCCGATGCCGGCGCGACAACCACATTGTCCAGCGCATATCTTGTCGTGGGTACTTCAACGTAACTAAGATCTGTAAATTCCCCGCCCAAGAAAAACGTTTCAAAATCGGCCAGCGGACCGGGACCGTCAATGACACCGTCCACAGTAAATTGCTCCGTTACGGTTGAACCATCTGTCTTGTGACCTGTGAAGGTTATCGTCCAGGGCTCGTCAAAGAAAGTGCTGTATTCAGCCAGGTCCACGCTATGCAAAGTAAACGGTATCGAATATACGTTATTAAAAACCAGGGTTCTAGGTGGACCCGACGTAAATTGTAAATATGCCGTCCCGTTATCCGGACAGCGATCTCTCCCGGAATCGTACTGGGCAAAACCGTTCGGCCCAGTGAAATACATACTCTGATCCTCCCAGTCATCCAAAATCGCTATACCACCGGGATTCACAGGGGGATCAAAGGTTACGGTTCGTATCTGTCCTATAGTAAACTCATCTGATCCGAAAAGACCGGACAAAAATACACTCATTAACCAACCTAAACCGATTATTCCCATTTGGAATTCAAACCTATAAATTTTCCAAAGAATAATCTATAATATTGTAATCTAAGAATCTATTATACTATGATTTAACTTAAAAATACCACAATTTTTTTGCCAAACCTGCTGGATTTCGATTTAAAAATTACCTATCTTGCTTAATCCTAACAACTTAGGAACACATTATCTCCCAATCCCCCTCCGCAACAAATAGACTCCACTCATCTTCTCTTCTATTCATTTACTCATCTACTCATTCATTTCTCGTTGTATATTTTTCATTTTATAGTATCTTTGGGGCGGCGCCGCCAAGCGAGTCCGCGGGCTTGGGAGTGGATTTCGCCCATATCCTATGTTTCATTTTTACGTTTCTACTTGGATTTTCCTTTTGCCTTTTACCTTTTTACTTTTTACTTTTTACGAATGACAAAATCATCCCCACAACTTGGTTTATTCGGCCCGCTGGGAAAAGAATCTTCCAGCCATACAATCCCAGCCGAGAGCGCCCGCCTCGTACGTGTCGCCGTCGAGAACGGCGCCGATCAGCTTTTTGACTATGCGGTCCCGGATCAATACGCCAATCGATTATCTCCCGGTCAACGCGTTCACGTTCCCTTCGGCAAAGGCAATCGCTCCGCCGTCGCCTTTTGCATCGAATTCCCCCCGGAAACCAACGTCAAACAAGTCAAGTACATCACGGACATCCTCGATCCTGCCCCCCTGCTCGACCGAATCCGCCTGGACCTGGCCCGCTGGATCGCCCAATATTACTGCGCCCCTCTCGGGGCGACCCTATCCGCCATGGTCCCCGCCGCCGTCAAACAACAGATCGGCATTCGCAAAATATCCTACGTCCGCCTCACCGCCAAAGCCCTCACTCCCCCCGCTGACGATCAACCGGCGCCCCGCCTGAGTTCTAAAGGCCGAACCATCCTCGAATACCTGAACCAACAGATTCAATCCACCAACGACCTGATCCGACTCGAACAAATTACCTCGGAACTCAACTGTACCAGGCATCCCCTGGCTACTCTCGTTAAATCCGGGCTTATCGAAATCATCCAGCGTCCTGAATTCAGTCAACCGTTAGTCCCCACTACCGGCGTAGAACTTCAACGGCCACAATTCGATCTCAATAACGAACAAGCGCGCGCTCTTGCCGACGCTGAGAAAATTATCGACTCCCAAACCTTTAACGTCATCTTACTCCACGGCGTCACCGGCAGCGGCAAGACCGAAATCTATATGCGCTGCATCGAGAAGGTCCTGAATTCCGGCAGACAGGCCCTCGTCCTGGTACCCGAAATCGCCCTAACCCCCCAGACCGTCAACCGCTTCACTGCACGTTTCGGCCGCGTCGCCGTCATGCATTCCGCCCTCTCCGGCGCCCAACGTCACCAGCAATGGCGCTGGATCGCCGACGGACACGCCCAGGTCGTCGTCGGCGCCCGTTCGGCCGTCTTCGCGCCCCTGCCCAACCTTGGCATCATCGTCGTGGACGAGGAACACGAATCCAGCTACAAACAGGACAATACCCCCCGCTACCACGCTCGCGACGTCGCCGTCAAACTCGCCCAGAACCTCAACATGCCCATCATCCTCGGTTCCGCCACCCCCTCCCTCGAATCAACTCAAAATTACAAAACAAAGCCATTTTACCATCTCCTCCGTCTCCCTCACCGCGTGCTGGACCTACCACTTCCGCCAGTGCAGGTGGTGGATATGCGACGGGAGATCAGGGAACGCAGGGGGAATCCGCTGCTGAGTAGGTCGCTGGAAGATCAGATGGGACAGTGCCTTAGGAGAAAACGGCAGGCGATCCTGCTGCTGAATCGTCGGGGTTACAGCAGCTTCATATTCTGCCAGTCGTGCGGATACGTTTTGGGCTGCCCACATTGCGACGTGAGCCTAACCTGCCACCGAACGCAGCGACAATTCGACGCCTCAGAGCGGGTATGGGTGATGTGTCATTATTGTACGCACCGGTCGCAACTGCCAACGCATTGTCCGGTATGTGCGAAGAAGCTGCGGCTAATCGGGCCGGGGACGCAGCAGGCGGAGCAGGATGTGAAGCGTAAGTTCCCGGAGGCGCGGGTGGTGCGGGTGGATAGCGACTCGATGAAGCCGGATTTGTACAACCAGGTGATGGCTGATTTCGGAGCAGGTGAGATTGACATTTTGCTGGGGACGCAGATGATCGGCAAGGGTCTGGATTTTCCGAACGTGGCACTGGTGGGCGTATTGAATGCGGATACGGCGCTGTCGATCCCGGATTTTCGCAGTTCGGAGCGGACGTTTCAGTTGATCGCGCAGGTGGCGGGCCGATGCGGGCGCGCGAGTCCGGACAGCAACGTGGTCGTACAGACCTATCTGCCGGAGGAGCCGGCGGTGCAGTTGGCGTGTCGGCATGATTATATTGAGTTTGCCAAACGGGAATTGGCGATTCGACAAAGGCATCAGGCGCCGCCGTTTGCGCGGCTGGCGCGGATTATATTGCGAGACCGGAAATTAGAAAAAGTGGAATCGGCCAGTCAGCAGTTGCGAAAAGATATTGATTATCTGGTACGGGAACGGAATTTACAGACGATCAAGGTTCGCGGTCCGGTGCCGGCGGCGCTGGCGCGGCTGGAAGGGTATTTTCGTCAGCATATATTGTTGCAGGCCCAGACGGCGGAGCCAATTCAGAATTTGGTAAGTCAACTGCGCACGACCTTTCTCAAAACGACAGGGGTGCATACGGTGGTGGATGTCGATCCGATGAATTTGATGTGAGTGAATGAGTAGATGAGCAGGTGGCTGGATGAGTTAATTAGGTTTACGGTTTACGGTTTACAGTTTACGGTAAGAAATAAAGAGCCGCGGGTGAAACAGAGGACATATGATGACTAAAAAAGTCTATATTTTGTGGTTGGGATTGTCAATTTTATTTTCCAATCCGATACTTGCTGCTACGTTCGATCCTGCTGCTACTGATTACACGGGGCATAAAGGGATCAAGATCTATGTTTCCAAGCGGGGCGACAATACCGACGGCAGCAGTTGGCAAAGAGCATACCATACGATCCAAGCGGGCTTACAGGCCATACCGGATGACAAGGGCGGCCACATGGTAATTATCCGCCCCGACACATATCCGGAAGCGAATTTATACCCTTCGTTCAAAGGGGCTGCCGGTTCCTACAACATGATTATCGGCGATACGAGAGGCGTTTACGGTTCCGACACGACGGGCGAGGTTATCATCGATTCCGGCGCCCCGGCAGTGGTGGTACGAACCAATCCCAAGGCGCCGACGGGCAATCCCACCTGGATGATTCTGGCCGAGAAATATACCCAGGCGGAATGGGGATTGAAAAGCGTGGACTGGTGGGGTCCGTGGAAATGTGCACCAGAGTTTTCCGGGGTAATTCTGGATCGCTGGATCTTTCGAAATCTATACGTCACTGGTTCCGAAGGTGGCATGGGAGTGGATCTCAGTTGCGGCAAGGGACAGGAGTTCAGCATCATCGTCGAAAATTGCGTGGGCATCGGCCGGTTCGCCGGCGCCGCGGTGATGGCTCATAAACCGCGTATCGAAGAACCGGTTCTATTCAAGGACAGTTACTTTGCGAATCTGGACTGGTGGGGCGACGCCGGCGCGGCCTACGTCCGGGGAGAAGACGCCACCATGCCGGAAGGCTATCACGCGGTATTTGAAAATTGCACTCTGGTGAGTCCCGACAACGCTCTGCAAGCAGGGTATCCCGGCGTGGATAAGTTGAATACGAAAGTGAAATTTAAGAACTGTAAACTGATCGTCCTGAATTTTTCGCAACCGCAGGGAACACCCTCGTCCGGCATCATTTGCTGCGGCTGTAAAACGGGGAAGCAGCTTCACGTTGATTTTGAAGATTGTACTTTAATGGGATATAAAGTGTTCGGCTATACCCGGGCCCAGCCTGCTCAGGATACCACTATCTCATATACCGTGAAAGGGTCGGTACGGGCATACGTCCAGTACCGCGAAACCGTCCCGGCGGGTATGGAACGACAGCGGTTTTGGCCTACGGAAACCTTCGACGATCTGATACCGGCTCGGTTTCTGAATACCTCTCCAGCGCAAAAACCCGAGTTGATAAAAATTCCCTGTAACTTTGACGCCGCGATGGAAAATACGCCTTTCGTATTCAAGGGAAAGACGTACATCGCGATGAATCACCGCAATGATGCTAAAGATCGCGTCGGCGATTACAACAGTGCCGAAAACATGTATCTCTATATCGACAACCTGCACACGGGGGCTCGGGTGGCCCGTTTCGGCGCCGGCCACTCCTTCGTCAGCGCCCTGGTAGAGGGCGATACCCTTCATATTTTCGCCAGCCAAGGCACCAAGGACGACTGGTTCAAGAGTATCTATCAGTTTACCACCAGGGACATGAAAACGTGGAACAGAAAGCTCGCCATTCCCCTGGAGGGCGATGAACATCTGTTTAACTGTTCGGTGGCGAAAAATGATAAGAATGAATATATCATGGCCTACGAATCGAACCAACCGGTGGCGTTCTGTTTCAAGTTCGCCCGCTCGCAAGATCTGGAGACCTGGGAAAAAATTCCGAATCTGATCTTCACCGGCGTAGGCAGGGAGTATTCCGCCTGTCCCGTCCTGCGTTATTTTGCACCTTACTATTATGTGATATACCTGCACAGAGCGCTTCCCGGAAAAACCGGCTATGTTCCCTTCCTGGCCCGCTCGACAGACCTCGCCGAATGGGAGTTGTCCCCCTTCAATCCCATTATGGAAGCGGGCCCCGGCGAAGGGATCAACAATTCCGATGTGGATTTGTTCGAGTACGAAGGGAGGACCTACCTCTATTACGCCACCGGCGATCAGCAGAGTTGGGGGACGGTGAAAATCGCTATGTACGACGGGCCTATGCGAGAATTCTATGAAGGACATTTCCCGGAAGGAATGCCGATGATCAGAGTTTCTACCAGGAATTGAGAAAAAGGACCTCTCCGGCTGCGCCGGAAAGGCGCCACCCAGCCGGTGATCAGAGTTTCTGCAAAAAAATAAGTAAGAAGTAATAATCGGTGTAAAATGGTGTGAAGAGTGAGAAAAGTGTGAAGGGTGTGAAGGGAGTGAAAAGTGTGAAGAGTGCGAAGAGTGTGAAATAAAAGATATAGTGAGAAGTGGATAGGGAAGAGTCCACAGTCCACAGTCTTCAGTCCACAGCAAATAGG
>CAZNQT010000234.1:0-7557 GCA_964574885.1 uncultured Pirellulales bacterium | reverse complement strand
ATATCGAGTGGGATTAACGCCGTCGTGCGTGCAGGCTTATATGGCACGCGGACATGAGATTCTGGTGGAGGCTGGCGCCGGCGCCGAAGCGGGATTCACGATTGAAGATTACCAGGAGGCCGGAGCCACAATTGTTCGAGACCGGAAGACCATCTTCGAACAATGTGAAATGATTGTTAAGGTGAAAGAACCGCAGGCGGAAGAATATGCTTTGCTGCACGAAGGGCAAATTCTGTTTACCTATTTACATCTCGCCGCCGCCAGGGAACTCACGGAAGAATTACTCCGGAAAAATATCAAAGCGGTCGCCTACGAAACCGTTGAAACGGAGGACGGCAATCTCCCCTGCCTGAAGCCCATGAGCGAAATTGCCGGTCGCCTGGCCGTACAGGAAGGCGCGAAATATCTCGAAAAAACTTTTGGCGGCAGAGGAATTCTTCTGGGCGGCGTACCCGGAGTTCGACGGGGAAATATCGCCATTCTGGGCGCCGGCGTAGCGGGCACGAATGCCTGCAAAATCGCAGTGGGCATTGGAGCCAACGTTTCGATTCTGGATATCAATTCTACGCGCTTGGCTTATTTAGACGATATTTTTGGCTCGCGAATCACTTCCCTTTACAGCAACGATGCCAATATCGATTATGTGATCAGCGATGCCGACGTCGTCATTGGCACGGTCCTGGTCCATGGCGCCGCGGCGCCCAAACTGATTACGCGGGACCAGGTGCGCCGAATGAAAAAAGGCGCCGTCATCGTGGATGTGGCCATTGATCAGGGCGGCTGCGCCGAAACGTCTCGGCCCACCACGCACGACGATCCGATTTTTGTCGTTGATGATGTTGTGCATTACTGTGTCACGAATATGCCGGGCGCAGTGGCTCTGTCATCGACGGTGGCTTTAACCAGCACAACGTTGCGATATGGACTGATGATCGCCGAACATGGATTGGAAAGCGCCTGCCGCATCTCGCGCGAAATTACACACGGTGTTAATTTGTATGTAGGCAAATGCGTTCATGAAAATGTGGCGCAAAGCCTTTCCCTGGATTATTATCCTTTATCCGACGTTCTGGAATAATCATCGTCCCGTTGAAACCGCTGACTTTATTTACGCAATTGCTCCTATTGAGAGGCTGGGGAAATCCAGCGAGTGACAGGCTGAGAGAAATCCAGTTGAAGATCGGGAGTATGGAATTTGGTTGTCTGGATCAGTAACACCTCCGGTTTACGATTATGTTTGGCTTGATGAAGTATAACCGCTTTGCCTTTGAAATCTAAGGCCGGATAGCTCTGCTCCTGAAAATAAAACGTGGTACTCACCTTGCCGACTTTAACGGTGAATTGTATAGCCGAATCATGATAAGCCTCCCCGGAGGGTGCCTTCGAATCCATCTCCGGTTCCTGCTGCTTACTATCCGTAATGCCCAGGGCAGGGGATTCTATTTTCCGGGGATACAAAATAGTGATAAAGTCCTGACGAGATTTTTCTTGTCGCAATTGTAGCCAGGTCGGCGTCCTCTGATTTACCATCGTGGGTATCGAATTACGTTCGCCATAAAATCGTACCGGATACATGTCATCCCGGATTCGAACGAGTTGTTTGCCAATACTCTGAGGTGGTGATATGATTTGTAACTCAAGATCAATCTTATGTTGACACGCAAAACGAATTCTATCCACTGATTTAGAGTCTGAAATCATTTGAAACGGAGATTCCGTGTCCTCCGTGAGTGCATGTAATTGAAAAACCGCGGGCGCTGGAGTATCGATTTCATCCCAAATCAGATAATAATAGGGAGCTACATAAAAAATACGCCGCCGATAGGGTACTCCCATGGAAAGCGTTAAGTCAGCCTCGACGTAATCGAGGGCATCTGAAAACAAATGTTCGCTAATAATGCCGCCCTCCCGATTGTCCTGTTCATTGAAGACCACCTGGTTATGCGCCTGGCTGTGAATATACCATTGACGCAGCGACTGGCCATAATCCCGAACACCGGGATCGACACTAAGAGGCGTATTCCAGGCGTAAAGGGAAAAACTACCACGATCGTGATGCTGATGCTGCCAGGGATTCCGAGGGGTGCCGACATTCAAATGAAAGTAGGATTCTTTCGCCGTATTAAATTCCCGGCGTAGAATCGCATATCCCCCCGGACGAATGTCGCTTTTCAGCGCCGGTTGAGGCTTGGATTTGATCTCGGTGTCGATAAAAAGAAATCCCATGATCGGATTGCCGGGGGAAAACTCAACCACAAAAGGACTGCCGGCGCGCCCCCAGAAGTACATGAGCCGAGAAGCAAAATCCGGGTCACTTTCTTTGTAAGCAAAAGCGGCCCAGCCCAGGACCGCCTCCCAGATATTTTCCCAGTTCGCATCACCAATCCCCGGCATAAGAGCGGCGCCGGATACGGTCGCATCCTTCGGTGTTTGCAGTCGGATCAGAGATTCCAACATGGACTTGAATGAGGATTGGGCGAAGAAGTCGATATTTGAATTTCGTTTTAGGGCATAGGCAAAGGGGATTATCGACCGAAGTACGGCCCCGTGATAGCGAGTGCCTTCCACCCACGCGCCGTCGGGGAGCAGGGTATGTTCGAGTATCCACGTTAATTCTTCGACAGCGTGATCCAGATAGGGTACGGACTGGGGGTCGTCCGGAAACGTTAACGCAAACATTCCCACCGCCATCACCCGATCGACGTTCCAATTGTCGCCCCGGAATCGGGAACTGAGATAATCATAGGGATTAAACGTTTTCTCTCTCTCCATCAGGCGCCTGGCCATAACTGCTAACGATTCTTCTACGAATTCTTTCTCCTCGTAGGTAAATAGCCCAGAAGGCTCGAGCAGATCAAAGTCCGTACAAAGGTTTTGCAAATTACGGCTGATGGAAAGCGAAATGACACGACCTCCCCGTTCGTATCTCTCGGTGGAAGACCGATAGGAACGGACCATATCCAGATAATGCCTTTTAGCACGCTGAGCGTATTTCATATCCCCGGTTACATACCATACCAGGGCGCCCATTTGGGATTCAATGAGAGAGGAATTTATTTCCGCAGGCAATTTAATCTTCTCATCCAGCATACGCTTATAATTTTGGTAATACTCAATATAACCTGGTTTCTGAGCCTTTTCACGAAGATTGAGTATGTCATCCGGTCCCATAAATAATCGAGGCCTGGGTACGGCGGTTGCGGGCTCGGTAGCGAAAAATAAAATTTGCGCAAAAACCCAAACACCACTCATGGACTTTACTATGTTCACTAGGAAGCCCTCAACATTCTTGCAGCATATTACCTCCCCCTGACTAAATCATAAACTGTTTTAGATAAAGATATTATCGCTTTTCTGTCCGTCTGGCTCACACATTTTCTGAAAAATATGTTACAATGGGAACCTAAAATAATATAGAATAGTATTAAGCGAAAACAAAGGATTTCACTTTAGATGAATGTATTGCGTATGAACCTACATCTTGATATTGACTTGCTAATAAAACTATATATCTCGTTGGTTTGCGTGTTTGCCTCATTTCTGTTTTCCCCTCATGGTACACGGGCGGAGGACATTGAGGCTTCGGCAGATTTATGGATTCGCGAAAGCAATGGCAGCCCCTACGAAAGTGACGGCATTTCCGTCTGGTCCAGTATCTCGCCCGACGGCGCCCGACGCTACGGCCTGATCGAATTTGATCTGAGCAGTCTGCACGGTAAAACGGTTACGGATGCTACCCTGCGATTGTATTCGGCCGTTCATATTTATTCGGACTACGAGAAACCTATCAAACAAAACGCCTATGTGATTGATTGCTCCACCGGTACTCCTTTAAGTGCTTTGAACTGGAGTACTTACATGTCGGAAAAGGACTCCGGTAAATTAGAACTGGATACCCTCGGCGCCTATGACTTGCCCCCTGCCAATACGGATCCGGATCAGCAAAATGCCTATGTTGACAGCGCCGCCGCTCCCGAAGACCTGACCTTAATACAAGCAGCCATCGACAACGCCAATAAGTTTTGTCTGGTGTTGATCGCCGCGGAAGACGGGGCGGATTACGGCCAATCCTGGGGTGACGGCGATGTCTCCTGGTCGGGCAGCGTTCCTATTCTCCACCTCGAACTTCTGACCGCACTGGCGTATGCTCCTAATCCTTCGAATAATACTGAAGATGTCGGCCTGAATGTAACACTGACCTGGCAGCCGGGCCAGGATGCGCTTTCCCATAACATCTATTTTGGCACGGATTATGCCCAGGTGGATAACGCCGACGATCCAGATACCCCTCCCGGCCAGGGGAATCAGCTACTCGGCAACGAGAGCTTCACGCCTCCTGCCGCACTGGATTATGAAACCACTTATTACTGGAGGATCGACGAAGTAAGTAACGCCGTCACCACGAAAGGTAATATCTGGCTGTTTACCACGATGGCCGAACCTGTTTTGCCCGTACACTGCCCGGAGGGCGACCGGAACGGCGATTGCCAGGTCAATCTTGAGGATTTATGGTGGATTGCCGGGCAGTGGCTTAACGATACGAATCTGAATGATTTTGCCATTACGGCCCAGCACTGGCAGGAAAGAATCGGTCCGCTAATCATTAGTGAATTCATGGCCAGCAATCACGATACGCTAGCCACGATAGTGGCTGGAGAGGAGGTATTTCCGGACTGGCTCGAAATCTATAATCCAACCACTGAACTCATTGATCTGGAAGGGTGGTACTTGACGGACAATGTCGATAATCTGGATAAATGGCGATTTCCCACCGGCTATATAGTCGCACCTCAGGAGCATCTGGTGGTTTTCGCATCAGATAAAGACCGCGATGATTATCCGGATAATTATCCGTTTGTGGATGATACGGGGCGCCTGCATACCAACTTTAATCTCGCCAAGGGGGGGGAATATTTAGCCTTAGTTTTACCGGACGGTCAGACTATCGCCCATGCCTATGATGAGTATGAACTTCCTGACGAGTGGGGTTACCCCCCTCAAGAGACGGATATTTCTTACGGCTTATATAACGGCCTAAAACGCTATTTCGGCATCCCGACCCCGGGGCAATTCAATAATGGTTCCTTTATCGACTTTGTTGCGGATCTAAAATTCAGTCATCCAAGAGGATTTTACCATGATCCCTTTAACGCGATCCTCATCTGCCCCACTTCGGACGCTACGATTTATTACACCCTGGACGGCAATTCGCCTCTGGACGAAAACGGCAATCCCACTTCTACCAGTATGGAATATATTGCGCCGATTCCCATCTCTTCGAATACTCCTTTACGGGCCGCCGCGGTTAAACCCGGCTGGATGCATTCTCACATCGCTGCCCAAACCTATTTGTTTGTAGAGGATATTATCCAGCAACCGGAAATGGATCATGAGGTAATCGGTCCCGGTGACCTCTACGGCGGTATCTATGCCGCTACCATAAAAGATGATCTCAAATCGATTCCTTCCTTGTCGATTGTCATGAATCAGGATGACATGTTCGGCCCCAGTGGTATTTATACCAACTATGCAGGCATGGGTGAAGAATGGGAGCGGGCCTGTTCAGCGGAATTATTTTACCCAGACACCCAGGATGGTTTTCAGGTCAATTGCGGGATCCGAATCTTCGGCGGTGGAGGACGCTCATGGCCCAAGAAAAGCTTCCGGCTCTTATTCAAGGAAGATTATGGCCCCGCCAAGCTGGAATATTCTCTCTTTCCGGATGGAGCCGTGAAACAGTTTGATACCATTGTGCTTCGCAGCACCATCGACACTTCCTGGCAGGACGTTAACGCCACCGTTCGCACACGTGCCCAGTATATTCGCGATCTATGGAACAAAGACACCGTAAGAGACATGGGGCAGGCCTTAGCGTTGCATACGATATATGTTCATCTGTATATCAACGGAACCTATTGGGGACTTTACGCGACTACGGAGCGGCCGGACGCTTCGTATATGGCCGAACATGTGGGCGGGGACAAGGAAGACTATGATGCGATATCCCACGGCTCGGTCGTCGATGGTTCTATTACCGCCTGGAATAACATGATGGCTATCGCCAACGCCGGCGTCGCCGATGATTCTTCTTATCAATTACTACGAGAGCGCCTGGATGTTGACCGATTCATTGATTACATCCTGGCAAACCTGTATTCCAACAATCACGACTGGCCCGGCCATCTGGGTAATCGAAACTGGCGCGCCGCCGGACCGAGAGAACCGGAACAGGGTGGCTTCCGGGTGTTTACCTGGGATGCGGAAATCTGCTTCGACTCCGGTTGGAACGGAATCGTTAGACCCCCTGATTATGATAATGTGTCCACGATGGGTGATACCGATGGCACGCCGGCACGCCTGTATCAGAAATTAAAGCAAAATGCCGAGTATCGCATGCTCTTTGCCGATCATGTCCACCGACACTGCTTTAACAATGGCGCCTTGACGACCGGAAAAGCTATTGAACGCTGGATGAAACGAGCCAACGAGATCGACAGAGCGATAGTGGCAGAATCTGCCCGCTGGGGTGATGTACGACAGGGCACTCCGCCCCTTACGCGCAATAACGAATGGCTGACCGAACAGAACCGGATGCTTACCCAGTGGCTCCCCTATCGAACCGAATATCTCGTTCAGTTTCTGCGGAATAACAACCTTTATCCAGACATAGATGCCCCCGTGTTTAACATCGATGGCAGCTATCAGCACGGTGGAGATGTAATCCCAGGGGCGCAATTAACGATGACCGCGCCGGGTGGTGGAAATCCCCCGGCCGGTGTGACTTTCTATTATACTCTCGATGGCAGCGACCCACGTGAGCCGGGCGGCGCTCTGGCCGCCGGCGCCTTGACCTACTCCGGACCAATATCGCTTAATAAAACTAAGCAGGTTAAATCCCGGGCCCGGAATGACTCCACCGGCAAATGGAGCGCATTAAATGAAGCCGTCTTTTCCGTCGGTGCTCTAATAAACAACCTGCGCATTACCGAAATTATGTATCATCCTCCGGAAGAGCCGATCGGTGATCCTAATGCCGAGTACATTGAGTTGCAGAATGTAGGACCGACGAATCTGAATTTGAACTTGGTGCAATTCACCGCAGGAATTCATTTTACCTTTCCTGATCTGGAGGTGCCGCCGGGTGAATTTGTTGTCGTGGGCCAGGACCTCGCTGCTTTTCTTACACAGCATCCCGATTTTAACGGTGCCTTCGCCGGAACCTATTCAGGCAGCCTGGCCAATAATGGCGAGCGAATCAAACTGGAAGATGCGCTAGGCCGAACGATTCTGGATTTTGCCTATGAGGACAACTGGCGCGAGATTACCGATGGCGGCGGATTTTCGCTAACGGTCGTAGATCCCAACTATCCCGATCCCAACGTCTGGAATGATAAAGATTCCTGGCGTGCCAGTGCCTACTACGGTGGTTCTCCAGGCCGGGAGGATTCCGGCATCCTTCCCAATCCTGGTGATCTGGTGATTAATGAAATATTGGCGCATGCCCAGACTCTAACATACAACTGGATTGAATTACATACCACCGCCAACGCTTCCATT
>CAZNQT010000233.1:0-7574 GCA_964574885.1 uncultured Pirellulales bacterium | reverse complement strand
ATACGGGCCAGTTCCGCCTGCTTTACAATCAACTTGGTATCTTCCCGAACGCTTTGGGGAGTCCAGATATCCGCCCCTTCCGTCATCAGCGACCAATTCAGTGAGGTGTCCTCCGGCAAATCGCCCGCGTAGGACAGACGGGCGATCAACTTCATTTGATCGGCCTTGGGAACCAGGATGCGATCCCCTTTGATCTCATACTCCTGCTCCCAGCCGTCCAGCTTGTTCGCGATCTTCTGCAAGGTTTTTTCTTCTAACGGTTGATTCAGTAGCGGCACCATCTCCCGCTGGCCGGCGTACTTGATCATCCATAAGACCGCCCCGCACATCACCACGAGCAACAGAATAACCACCATCCGTTGACTGGTGGTCAAAATGCCCAACTGACTCTTGATTTGTCGAATCGCTCGGCGTAAGAACTCCATTTCTTAAGCCTTTCTCTTATAATGCTACTGCTAAAAGTCCCGAACAACTATAAAACTATACGATTTCATGTAATCTCACGATGGTTTTGAGTTTGGACGCTGGCGTCTTATACTCTCATTTTATACTCTCATTTGCTTGATTTCATCATAGGCATCCATAAGCTTATTTCGTATTTGCATCAGCGTTTGAAAGGCCAAATCGGCCTTTTTTACCGCGGTGAATACTTCCGCGACATTATCGGTATCTCCCGTGGCTATCTGAACCCGCGCCTCATCGGCCTGGGCCTGGAGTACATTCACATTCTGGATCGACTTCATCAGCAGAGACTTAAAATCGTTCCCCTCCCCGTCTTTCGGAACCGTTGTGGGGCTCTGAATCGAAGGATCGACCGGTCGGATGCTTTGCATCTGTATGGGATTGTTTTGCTCTACCATAGTCTGCTCTCGTTTACGTTTCTTGGTGTAGCCTTGGCAAAGCCTCCGATTCTTTACCAGGGACAATTCCGTTCGAATCCAGGCCTATCGGCTCCGCCGGCGGGCCCCGAAGTTAGGCAAGCAACCTGAGCGAACTGTTAAGCATCGCCTTACTCACCTCGACAGCCGTTAGATTCGCTTCATAAGCACGGCTCGCTTCCATCAAATTCACCATCTCTACGGTCGGTTCTATACCGGGCAGTTTCACATAACCGTCCTGATTCGCATAAGGATGTTTGGGATCGTACTCCCAGCGATACACATCTTGTTTTTCAATCGCCGATACGTGGACTCCCCGTTTCGTCGGATCATTCGGTTGAATGCCCTCGGAAAATATCACGTTCCGCCTTTGGTACGGTCCGCCCTCGGGAGTCTCCACCACGTCCGCCATCGCTATATTCATGGCGATCGTATTCGAACGGATCCGTTGCGCTACCAGCCCCGATGTCGATATGTCTATCGCGCCAAACATTGAACCTTTTACTCCTCTTTACTCATCTACCCATCTACCCATCTACTCATTTACTCTTCTTACTCATCCACTTTTTAAAGCCTCTCTCGCAGCGCCGTTTGCAGTAATTCATACTGACTCCGTAACAGTTCCGCCGACACGTTGTGTAATAACGCATTTTTGGCCATCGCACTCATTTGCTTCTCTACGAAGCGGTTATTGTCGTCATGAAACAGGATATTGTTGTTTTGAATTTCCACCGGCTCCGCTTGCAATCGGCCGGACTCATCCCAGTGCAGGTTGCGGGTGGATTGCATCCGTAACAGCCGTGAGGCGCCGCCCCGGTCCCGATCGGCAATCGCCTCATCCAGCGCCGCCAAAAATTCCTCTACCGGCAGATCCTGCATCTTGTAACCCACGGTATCGATGTTACTGATGTTATTCGCCAGTACTTCATGCCGCGCCTCGGTGAAGGCCATCACCTGCTCCAGCACCGGCATCGATCCTCGATTGAGTAATCCTTCTAAAAACATCCTCTGTATTTCTTCCTTAAGTCTCACTCACTCCAGACAAAGAGACTCTTGCAACTTTGCTAATCCGCAAACCCTGTACCAACAGAGCGGTTAAAAATACGCCCAAAGGGTTTTTACCTCCGGAATCAATCTCACCAACAGCCTCAGCCACTGTTTTACGACTCGTCAAATTGTTATAAACAATTGTTCTCACTTTACTTACGATAACTTTCCCCATCGTGAACTCTACTGCCCCGGTTGTATTTCATTCGCAAATTTCTTTCAATTTTTCCGAAAATTCTTACTCCCGGTCTGTATGAAACTACATTCGTAAAGGCGACCATCGGCAAAAATTGCGCCCGCAAAGGCAAGAATTACCTTTAGGCAGAGGAGGCCTGCTCCGTCCTCCAACGTTTCAGTTTCATCCCCAACGTCCTTACCCCGATCCCCAGCGGCTGGGCCGTCTTTTGACGGTGCCCCTCATATTTCATCAGCGTTTTCTCTATCAATTTGCGTTCCATTTGAGCCAGTGATTCCGTCTCCTCCGTCTCTGGATCGTCTCTCTCCATTCGGCAATCAGTTTGTCCGATTTCCAAAGCACTGCGAATGGCTTCGGCGCTGATTATTTCCGCCGTCCCCAGGATGGAGATACGTTCCATCAAATTCTCCAGTTCACGCACATTCCCCGGCCAGGAATACTCCTGCAGTACCTCCAGGGCCGATTGGCTGAGGATTCGAACCGATCGTCCGTCTCGATCCGCACAACGACGCAGGAAATACTCACACAAAGGCTCCAGATCCTCCTGGCGATCTTGCAGCGGAGGCAGGAGGATGGGCACCACATTCAAACGATAAAACAGGTCTTCCCGGAAATCTCCCTCCCCGGCCATCTCTTCCAGATTCCGATTCGTCGTCGCGAGCACCCGCACATCCACCTGACGCGTCATGCTACTCCCGACTCGCTCGAACTCCTGCTCCTGCAGTACGCGTAGCAATTTCGCCTGCAGCTTCAGGTCCATCTCACTGATCTCATCCAATAGCAGCGTCCCCCCGTCGGCCAATTCAAAACGCCCTTTCCGCAATCGGTCGGCGCCCGTGAACGCGCCTTTTTCATGGCCGAACAGCTCACTCTCTAATAAAGTACTGGATAGCGACGCGCAGTTAACGCAAAGCATCGGTTTATTGACGCGGGGGCTTTGGGCATGTATCGCTCGCGCGATCATCTCTTTACCGGTCCCTGACTCCCCTCGAATCAATACGGTGGCACTACTCGAGGCAATTCGCTTGACTTGTTCCAGCACCGCATTCATGGCGACACTGTTTCCGATGAGTTGCCTTCCTCGCTGCCAATCCCGGGCATTCGCTCGATAAGCCTCATTTTCCTGCCGCAGCCGTCTGTGCTCCAGTGTCCGTTCCACCAGTAAAATAATCTCGTCGGCGTCAAATGGTTTTTGGATGTAATCGAACGCTCCTTTCCGCATCGCCTCTACGGCCGTATCGATGGTGGCGTAAGCCGTCATCATGATCACCGGAATTTCGATGCCCAGCTTACCCAATTCTTCCAGAAAGGCCAAACCGTCCATCTTCGGCATCTTCAGATCCGTGATTACCATCTCATACGACTGCTGTTTCAAATGCGCCAAGGCATTCAAGGCATCCATGCAGGTTGTGACTTCATGACCTGCACGGGTTAACGTCGCCTCCAGCGAGTCGCGAATCATCTCCACGTCATCTACTATCAAAAGGTTTGCCATCCCTTGCGCTCCTGTTCTCTTGTCTTCGCCTACGGAAACAATACTGTAAACGTAGCGCCGCCTATCTCATTGTTGGTTGCCTCAATGACTCCGCCTTGACACTCCACCAGCCGATGCACAATCGCCAGGCCCAGACCGGTGCCGGTATCCTTCGTCGTAAAAAAAGGATTGAACATTCGTTCCATCACGTCCGGTTTAATCCCCCCGCCTGTATCCGATATACTAATTCGCACCTCATAACCGGATTCCTGAATATCGTCCTCGGCTCGGATTACCACTCTCCCTTGGCTTCCTATCGCGTCGATGGCATTGCGGATCAGGTTCAGAAATACCCGGATCAACATATTCTCATCCGCCTGAACCTCTACCTCCGAACCAATTCCGGCAGTATCAATTTCCACGCCGTCCAGGCCATACTGAGGCTGCACATAATCCAACACCTGATGTAATAGTTCCCGGATTCGTATCTCCTTCTTATTACATATCTGATCCTGGGTAAACGCGAGGATATCGCATACGATGGAATCCAGAGTACGCACGCCATTCGTAATCTTCTGGGCCCAGGTCAATGGTTCTTCCTGATCCGCTAAGTCCCGCTCCAGCAGCGACGCATAAAGCTGAATGCCCGCCAGTGGATTGCGTATCTCATGCGCCATTCCTGCCGCCATCTCTCCCAGCGCCGCCAGCCGATTTTTTCGCTCCAACTGTTCGTCCTTCTGACGTAACTGTTCCCGCAGACGAGATACCTCCCTTTGCAGTTGACGATACGACTCCATCATGCGATCGGACGTCTCATTATAGGCGGCAAATACCGAGGCTAATTCGTCACTACTATGCATCTATTCCTTCTTCTCGTGTTGCACGTTATCTCCAGCGAACGCTTTGAACCTTTCAACATTCCGTCATTCATCATTCTGGTTTCGTCATTCGTCATTCATACTTCATTTATTGACTCAGCAACGTAGGGTAGGCTGTGCCTACCTTTTAACCTACTGACTCAGCGTATCCAGATATTTACTTTGCCTGGATCCCTTGGTTTGTCCGTAAGCCTGGTGCATCCGCTTGCCGGTCGTCGTGGATCGTATTTCCGCCGCCACCCGTTGGTGCTGGCTTGACAACGTTTGGGTATCCTTCTCATCCCGGGCGATTATCTCGCCCAGGATCTCCTGGACTTCTTCTACCAACTGCTGGGCCTCTTGACGTTGCAACGGGGGCAACGTCTTTGCAATGTGCTGCCATTGTGCGCGAATCGGCTTCAACTCCCGATCGATTACCTCGAGCTGATCTATGATCCTCTGCCGGCCCGCCAGAACCCGCAGTAGTATCTCCGGATTGCTCCCATCGACCAGCGAACTCTGCTTCTGCGCCAGCTCTCGCAATTGCCGATACAACAGCCTCTGCTGCGTCAGCAAATGGATTAAATGAGCGCCTACGTCTTTTGCTTCCGTTAGCGTCATAAGCGTACCTCTTTCAAATCTCCATTTTTATCGGTAAACTGCTTTCGTTACAGGGCGACATCAGCACCCGGTGGATAAAGGGCGCTATCGCCCTATCCTGAATTCACCACAAATTCGATTGTACCGTCCAGTCGAACCATGCCTGCCATTGCTTCCGGTTTAGTTTCGTGGGCTCGATCCTAAAGGCGGAGTCCGGCATCTCGCGTAATTGCCACATCGCCCGTTGCGTTGTGGATCGGGCTTCGCCCAGGTTCCCCATCTTCAAATGACAATTCACCAACTGGACGAAGGCCGCCAAGGCCGTCGGCGTCAATTGATAACGCAAGGCCGCCAATTCATACAGTTGCGCCGCCTTACGATAGCGACCCAAATCGTACGAACAGTCCGCCCGATACAACCAGCAATGACGAAGATACATCCGGTCCTGATCGCTGCGCCGTCCCTCCGGCAGACGCATATAGGCTTCTATCGCTCGCTCGAAATATTGCCCCGCGCTCTCTAAATAGCGGCGACGCTGTTCCGAGGTCTTCTGTAAATTGATCATTGCCGTTGGATCTTCTGCCAACTTCTCCAGAGTGGTGTCCAGGGCCAGGCCGCTCTTACGATAGGAATCCGCCACCAAAAACATTGACTTGCCCAATTGAGGATCGTCTTTATAGCGATCGATCGCCTCCGTAAGCACGTTGATCGCCTGGGAATACTTCTTATGGTTGTAATACGTCTCGCCCAATGCAAATAAAGCATCGCGAAAATAGGGCGCCCGCGGCGTCAGGGTGGGATCCTCTCGAACCGTCTGGAGCAACTTCTCCGCCTCTTCTACCGACGGAGGATCTTGGGCCAGATAACATCGGGCCAGCGGAACCATCGCTTCAAAAGCCGCCAGAGACTTCGGATGCGCACGCAGCAGCAGCTTATAATATTGGATCGCCTCCGCGATCTGCCGCAGTGACTGATGGGCCTGGGCTATATTGAATAACGCTCGAGGCCAGCGCGATTCCCCTTCCCGCTCGCGAATGTAACGCTGCCACACCTCTATTGCTTTGTCGGTCTTACCCGCTTTGTCGTAGCATTGCGCTGACTGCCACAGACAATCCCCGTACAGGGCGTCATCGCCGGTGGCCAACGATGCGACTCGTAAATATTGCTCCGCCGCCTGCTCGAAATGTCTCGTGATCTGCTCATTCTGCTGCGCGAGCCACTGCTTCTCTTTTTCCGTAGGCTCCACCTCTTGGGCGGATTGTTCCGCTGCGTTTAATTCATCTAAAATCTGAACCGCTCGACGGGCGTGCATCTGCGCCAAACGATGGGCGGATATGATATCATCGCCGGCGAGTTGCTGTTCGATCTCCTGAAATAACAAGGCCCATCTATATTGTTTTAATAAATCCAGTTTTTGAGACCATAGCGACAGACTCTTCCGGATTTGATCGGCGGTTAAAGCGCGATTCTTCGGATCGTGCTTCCATAAACGCACCACCTCCTGATAATACTCCGCGGCCTCCGGATACTTTTGACGAAGGGCGGTACATTCTGCCAGACCCAATAAACCGGCGGCATACCAATCTTTTCCCGTTTGCGTCTCGAGAACCTTGCGATAGAATTGCTGGGCATCGTAATCTCGATATTGTTCGTAATTAATCTTGCCTAGCTCCAACGCCGTCTGGGCGTAAATGTCACCCCGATCCGTCGTCCGCGCCAGCAAAGCCCGCAGGATCGTATCCGCGGCATCGTACTCCCCCGCTTGACGCAAGGCTCGACCCCGTAAAAATTCCACCTCGTCGGCATAGCGAGAGTGCAACACCGTATCATCCGCCGAATTGAGCCAGGCAAAGGCGGCCGACTCTTGATCCTGGGCGATCAATATCTCTGCCTTCCGTACGAACGCCCACGCCTTGTCGTCCGCGCTGGACGCGGATTGCTTCAGTAATGCTTCTAGGTGAGTCATACTCTGCGAGAGATAACCTTCCGGGCGGGCCGCCAGATACATCTGGACCTTTAAACGATGAAGGGAGGGAGTAAATTCTTTCGTCACCTCTATCGCTTGATCCAATGCCTTAAGGGCGTTCACCGTATCATTCAAACACCAATACGCCAGAGACATGTCACGATACACGTCCTCGCATGCGGAGGTCCCGGCAGTCGGATGCTGGAAACGCATCGCCTCCACATAATTATCTATAATGGCTTGGTAATTTTCCGGCGCCGTCCGATGCGGGGGAGCAATCCCTAATTCATGACGCTGTCGGAATTGTTTCACTCGGGTTCGGGCCGCCAGATTAAAAACCCGACCCAACTGATCGTCCGTTTCGGACTCTTGCCGGAGATTCTCCGCTCGCGCATAAAATTCCGTATAACGATTCTGATCCGATAGCTCTTCCAAAGCATCGTATTTCTCGTCAAAACTAAGCGGAGCTGTCTGAGGACGCAACTGAAGCAGGATCAGTCCAAAGCCGATCATGGATAGGATAAACAAAGGGATTTGCCACTGCCGAGACAATGCC
>CAZNQT010000232.1:0-7598 GCA_964574885.1 uncultured Pirellulales bacterium | reverse complement strand
CTTCCACATCCGAATGATCCGCCTGTACAAGTAACGCGTCCGTTGCACCGGTAATCTTGCGATCGGCAAGAATACGAATCAGTTCCGGCCTCACCGTAATGTCCGCTTTCACCATACTATTCACCAGCGCCATTTTTACTCCTTCCCCCTGGATGCGCCGTAAACTGGCAAAGACCGCCTGCGCTTCTTCTTTACTTGCCCCCCGTGATAATACCTCCACCAGTACGGGTATCGAGGCCGGCGTCCCATGGGTTCCCAACTCCCGGATCGCCGCAATACGAACGTCGGCAGATCGGCTGGTGGTTGATTCTGCGAATACGGGAAGAACAATTTCTTTCTCACGCTCCGCCAAGGCTTCGATCAACAAAACCTGAACATCCGGTGAAGATTTCTTGAATCCATCTACAAGTTGCTGGGTTACGGTTTGCCCTTTGAGTAAATGACTATTGGCAATCGCCGCCGTTTTCAATTTCCAATCATTACCGCGTAAAACAACCATCACCAGTGGTACGGCCACCGTCCCGCCATTTTCCATTATCCCTATCATCGCGCCCCGACGAATCCAGGATACTTCCTCTCCACCAAACAACTCCCGATAGATCGCCAACGCTTCTTTCGTCTGCCCTCGTTGCGCCAATTCCTGGGCACTTTGTAAATAGGACTGCGATACGACCAGTTGCCGCGATGCATTCCCGTGACTGTGCCATTTTCGCAAGGCGCTTACTGCCGGTTCCGTAGCAATTTTCCCCAACGCCGCCACGGCGGATTCTGCCGCTTCTTTGTCCGGTCCTCGTGCAATGCCCAACAACGCCGGAACGCTTCGTTCCTCCCGGCGATCCCCTAATAAATTAATAATGCTCTGCAAAGAGCGACCCTGTACTTTCTCCAACGCATCAATCAACGCTTTACTTGCCATAGGACTCTGATAATTCCGTAAGGCATAACACGCCATCTCCACTGTTCGATTATCGAGCAACATGCCCGCCAACGTCGGCGCCGACTCATCCGTACCGATAATCCACAACTGCCGACATACAAATTGTTTGGTATCCCACGAAGCCTCCGACTTGAGAAACTGAACCATTTGACGTTCCAGATAATTCCGCATCTCCGGTTGCTGATACGTTTGTTGTACCAGAGTTTCAATGGCTGCCAAGGGTGCTCGACTTTTAGCCTGACTGTAATCATACAATTTTTTTATCACCGTATCTATATCCGTCTTGGTGACCTCAAACGCGGATACCTGACAAATAAATGTCAAACCCACCGATAGAAAAATAAACGGCACTAAACACGTTTTCTTTTTTTTCTTCGTTATCATAAATATTTAAATCCTCCACGGTGGTCGCATCGCCCGTGCAATCATCCGATTCGCATCGGAATCATTCACAAAACGTTCCTGCACCGGATCCCAATTCACTTTACGCCCCAGACGAAGACTGATATTCGCCGCATGACAGACCGTGGTTGCCCGATGCGATTTCTCCGGCGAACACGTCGTCTCCTGTCGACTCTTGATACAATCCAAGAAATTCCGTACATGATCCCCCGTGTCCGCCCACCCGCGTGCCGAGATCCCGCGTGACTTCAAAATCGATTTCGGCTCCGCGGTCACCACGTTCGTCTCATCATCCACCTGGATCCAACCCTCGTCTCCTACAAAACGAATATAACGTTCTGCAAACGCCCCCTTCTGCTGCAGGATCAGTTTCACGCCGTTCGCATATCGACATTTCACCTCACTCGTGATCGGGGTTTCCGCCATACTGTTCGGTGCATATTTCGCCCATCCTTCGTACTCGACCGGGCCGGTAGCATCCATGTTCAAGCCCCACTGGGCGATATCCGTATAATGACAGCCCATTGCAATTAAAATCCCTCCGCTCGTATCCCAGAATGCATACCACACATTCACCCGATTTGGCGTATAAGGATGATAGGGCGCCGGTCCCAGCCATGTATCATAATCGAATCCTTCCGGCACCGGTTGCGGCGCCTGCGGAGGCAATACCGGTCCTTCCCAATTCTGTGCGATCACCGTATGTACCTTTCCAATCATACCGTTATTCGCCACTTCCACCTGAAACCGGTACGAATCCACCGACCGCCGCTGATGGCCGCACTGATATACCGTCCCGTACCGTTTCATCGTATTTACCAATGCCCGTCCCTCTTCGATTGTCAGCGTCATGGGCTTCTCCGAGTAAATATCCTTACCCGCCTTCGCCGCCATCATCGAACCAATCGCATGCATTCGATCCCCCGTCGCGATCAACACCGCATCGATATCCTCCCGCCCCAGCACTTCGGGAATATCTTTGTACGCCGTACAATCTTTGTTTTCGTACTTTGCATCCACGATCCCCTTAGCGGTTTCTCGCCGATCCTTTCGTGCATCGCACACCGCCAAAAACTGCACATCGCCAAAGATCATGAAATGCTGCATCACATGCTTACACCGAGGACCGTTTCCGATCGCCGCCATCGTAATCCGCTCGCTCGGCGATACCGTTCCCGCTTTGCCCAGCGCCGACGACGGCGCCACATACGGAAACGCCACTCCACCTGCCGCAAGTTGTAAAAACTTTCTGCGATTGACCTTCTTATGTTCTGCGATTCGCTTTGATTTCATTCGCACACCTTACTTTATGCTTACCCAAATCGTAACAAATCAGGAATCATTATTCTTCAAGTTCCTCTTGAATTCACGATACCTTCAAATCTTATATTAGTTGCTTATTATACTCGATCCAGGCCCCCAGGCAAATCCCCTTCCCAAATATTATTACGACGGATAAGTAATGATTTGACAAAAATTTAGGGATGCCAACCGACATCCCTATACGTTGCTAGATGTTTAGAATTTGACTATCGAGTTCCGCAGGGTCCTCGCTATTTAAGCCTCCTCTAAATCATACCACCTGAAACCTTGAACCTATCCTTACCCTTTCTCCGGATGTGTCTTATCCAGCCAGGTGTCAAATTCTTTTCGAATCGTGTCCAGCTTCTCTTTGGCACGCTTTATATCTTCTGCCGCCAATCCTGTCCGATCCTCTTCGATGACATACGGTGTGATAAATAACAGCAGTTCACTGTTCGTCTGGACAATTTCTCGATGCTTGAATAATTCACCTACCAGGGGGATATCCCCAAACAGCGGAAACTTCCGTTCCACCTTCGTATCGTTTTGAAAAAGAATTCCGCTTAGTAGTACGGTTTCGCCGTCTTTGACGATCATATGAGTCGTCGTGTTGGTTTCCTGCGTCGCAATATTTCCCAGAACCAGACTCGGTTCCAGTTGCGAGACAATCAGATTGAGTTCCATATCAACGGCTTTTTCCGGCGTAATATTCGGCCGTACTCGCATGGTCAGTCCCACCTGTTTCTCGGTAAAACTCTGCGTAAACGACGTCGATTCCGCCGAACTCTTGCTATCGGTAATAAACGGCACGGTGCCTCCATTGAAAAACGTTGCTTCCTCATTGTCTTTCGCCCATACCTTCGGCTCATTCAATATCTTCGCATTGGTTTTCTTTACTAAAAAGTCAACCAGCGCCGTTACGTTAAAATCAGCCGACAGCGTTATGGTTTCCCGCTGCGTTCCCCCCGATACGGGCGTAAAGCTGTTGCCCTGATACAAACCCTTGAGAAGATTTAACTGCCCTCCCCCACTCAAGGCATTTTCTCCCAAGACCCCGAACGCTCCCGGATTCGACGATAGTTGTACCCCCAATGACGTCATATCTTCATGCTTCACTTGTAGTATCACCGCCTTGATCAGCACTTGTTTCGCCGGTTGATCCAGTTGCTCGATCATCAACTTGACCGACTCCTGATACTCCGGCGGACATAGCACTAACACCGATTTACTCCGATGATCCGGGATAAAACGAATCTGGCCGATAATATTACTGATGGGCTCCTCTTCTTCCCGACGACGCTGGCCGCCCGTCCACCAGGGCGTATAAACTCCGACTTGCTGCTGCCCCTGGGAGTTATTACGATTGCCGCCGCCCCCGCCGCCCCCCCCGGTTGTGTTTTCTTCGGCGCTCGAGGCGCCCGAAGCATACGACGTCAGTTGACGTTTTGCCAGATGAATCGTGGCATTCGTCCCCGTTTCATTCAACAGCGCATTCAAACGCTCGCACAAATCCTCCGGATCCGCATACTTCAACACCACCACCATCGGTAGTTCCGCTATTTCCTGGCGATCCAGCTCTTCCACAAATTCCTGGATCACTTTATAGGCTTCCGGTATCTGACTGATTACGATGATCTTTTTCGTATCCGGGACCGCCTCAAAGGAGAGCTTACCATACAGCGGACCCACAACCTCATGCTGCGTGCTGCGACGTCGACTCCCATAACCATAACCAAAGATGATATCCAGGTAATCGCCGCCTCGACCCCGCTCCTCACTGAACAGATTGGTTAACAAATTCGCCATCTTCACCGGATCCGAATTCTTTAACACGAGAATCAAAGGTTTTACATCATCCACATCCAACGGTTTATCCCATTCTTCGATTTGTTTGACGATATCTTCGATCAAATGCGGCGACGCGATCACCGTCACCTGCTTCAATGTTGGATAGGCAATAACGCGCACCTCTTGCTGCTGGCTGCCGCGACGCCCATAATACCCCCCGTAATACCCCCCGTAGTAACCTCCGTAATATCCTCGTCGATTCCGACTTGACGACAACTCCGAATATAATTCTTCGACGTATTGCTTCACTTCTTCCGGTTCCGCATTTTGTAGCTTGATATGACGGGTCTCAAACTTGCCCGGCGGAACATCCAGTTCCTTCACCATCTTCGCCACCAGTTCCCGTCTCTCTTTACTGCCGAACACTAGGAGAGTGCTGTTTTGTTCCAGATCAATCACCTGAACGTTCGGCTGCAATTCCGAACTCGGCAGACGCTCCATCATCATCTCAATTTCGTCCGCGATTTCATCCACGTTCGCATTTTCCACGGATATCACCGTATAATCCGTTCCTACCTCTTGCTTGCGATCCAGTTTGGTGATCCATTCCTCGATCTTGACCATATCTTCCGCCGTGGCCTTCACGATGACCCATTTCCGCGTCGGCTCTGGGATAAACACCGCCTCCGGTTTGCTGCTGTTGCTTTGCGCTCCGGGCGGACGACCGCTTCTCCGATAGGAAGAATACCGGTTATACCGAGAGCGACGCTCCATCTCGGGATAGCCGGCACTCATGATGATTTTCAGCAGTTGCGATATCTCCGTCGGATCCCCTTGATGAAGCTCAAAGATCCTGTGTTGCATCTCTTCTTCTTCTGCCACGTCCAACTGTTGAATATATCGCTCGATCCGTTGCAGATTCCCCACGGTATCGATTACAATTAACGATTTCGTCGCCTCGTCCGCATTCACATATCCATATTCCGGCACCAACGGCGAGATCATCTCTTTCATCTTGGCAGGCGGATAGTCTTTCAAATGGAAAAACTTTTGCACGATTGTTTCTTTATCCGCGATCATCGCCAGAGGCTGATCCGCCAGTATCGTCGGCACCGACAGTAACTTTGCATCCTTCAACGGTTTTAAAAATATAACGCCATCCTGTTCCTCCGCCATAAAACCTTTCGTTCGCAGGACCAGGTAGATCAACTCCAACGCCTTGCTTCGAGGTAATTTCTTGGTCGAATAGATCGTCACCTTTTCTTTCAGTACCTTCCCGTCGATCGGAATTATCACTTTCCCCGTCCACTGACCCACCTTATCCATCAGCTTGCCTAATTCAAAATCCTTGAAATTAACGGCCTCTAATGGATCGTTGGGATCTTCTACCGGTTCGTCCTTCTTCGCGACCTTCTCATCCTTCTTGCCTTTCTCACCTTTCCCATCCTTCTCACTTTTCACACCTTTCTCACCCTTCTCACCTTTCGCGACCGCCCCCTTCATCGCATTGGGATCGGTCACGCCGGGCTTCTCCCCCTTCCCTACGCTATCCCCTTTGCTTTCTTTTCCCTTTGGACCGGAGTCCGGTTCCCCCGCCGACGCCGACGATGACCCGTTCGGCGCCTTACCTTTCTGTTGCTGCGCCGTCTCCGAATCCTGGGTGTCCGATTGATCCGAACAGCCCGGCAGGATCATTACGGTCGCCAACACAAAACTCAGTAACAACAGAACCGTCAGATTATCTCGTCTCCGTTTCAAAGGTTTTCTCCTTATCTATTTCTTCTTCCCATTTCTCGTTCGAGGATCTCATCCATATTATCCGGCATATTTTCCAACTCTTTTATGGCTTTCTCTTTCTGCTCGTCGGTCATTTTCAACCAGTCTTCTTTGGCCTTTTGCTTCATCGCATCCGGCATGATCGCCCATAATCGTTCCAGTTTCGCCCGCGTCTCTGGCGATACCTCGGCGTCAAACCACGATAAATCTTCTAAGCCTCCGCCTAGGGGTTTTGCCGTGGCGCCTCCCCCCTTTTTAGTAACCGTTTTGTTTTCCGTACCCGGCTTGAGAGAACCTTTCGCTGCCGAGCCTTTGGCGACGACCGATCCCGGACGAGGTGACTCCGCCACTGCAATCGGCGCCAGTTTTTTCTCCTTCCCATCGTGTTCGATCACCACGTACGTCGCTTCGATTGCGACTAGTTTCGCTCCGGCTTTAAGTGTTGCACCCACCTTCACCCACTTCCCATCGATATACGCCTCGTCCCCGAATATCGCCTGACAGGAACTCGGAGGCTTCGGCGGCGGCGGCGGCTCGTAAAACAGATTCTTATCCTTTAATGCCTTCGCTACTTCCTTATTCTGCTCCCGATACTTCTTCAGATTCTCCTCCGGACTCTCGTTCGTAATGGCATTGGCCTCAATGCCGGACTGGGACGAACTGCTCTTCATCGCATAGCCTACCAGCTTCCCCACCGTCAATCCCGAAAATACGAATAAGACCACTAAGAATATCAGCGATAGATACTCACTTTGATTATGCGACTTCGACAATTTCATCATTTCCTAGCGACCCTCCCTCTGTGACCGCAGTTCCTGAATATATTCCCTTCGCTTTTCCGGAGACATGCTGCGGAGCTTCTCCCTTAGCTTCTGTCGTTCCTCGCTGGACATAGTACTCCCACGGCCAAAGCCCATTCGACCCCGTCTCTCCATTCCACTCCGTACGCGACTGGGTACGTTCCCTCGCGGACCGCCTCCTCGCCTATCGACCGCGACCGATGGGCCTCGTTCTTCCGGGCGAAATCGCGATTCCGATCGATCGCCACTATCGGAGGTAACCGCCGCTACCGGCGCTAACTTCTTTCGTTTTCCCTCATGTTCGATTTCCACGTATGTCGCTTCGATCGATACTAATTTCGCGCCCGCCCGGAGCGTATCCCCCACTTTTACCCATTTCCCCTCGATATACGCTTCGTCCCCAAAAATGGCCTGACAGGACGACGGCGGACTCGGGGGCTTCGCCGGCGCAAAAAATAAATTTTGCTTCTTTAATCCGCCCGCTACCTCTTGATTCTTTTTCTGCACTTGCTTATAAGCCTCTTCTTCCTCCAGCTTGAATTTCGTTTCCTCGCCAGGAGATTGGATAGATGACGTTCCCGCCAGCGCATATC
>CAZNQT010000231.1:0-7601 GCA_964574885.1 uncultured Pirellulales bacterium | reverse complement strand
TCAGTTTGTCGTATTTTTCTTTGACGACGCTGGTCATGTCGGTGGCGATGATGCCGGGCCGGATTTCAAAGACGCCGATGTTGAATTCCGCCAGGCGATCCGCAAACAACGCAGTGACCATGCTCACGCCCGCCTTGCTGATGCAATATTCTCCGCGGGAAGGCGAGCTGGTGTAAGCCGAGATCGAACTAACATTAACAATCCGATAGCTGCGTGCGGGATTCTCCTTCTTTTGATCGATCATCCAGTTCGCAACCTGTTGGGTCAAAAAGAACGGTCCTCTCAAATTAATGTTCATCACCCATTCGTAACTATCTTCGGTAGTCTGGAGGATATCCAAACGTTTGCGCGGTCCCACGCCGGCGTTGTTGACCAGCAGTTCACAATGACCAAATTCTTTCTTGGTCAACTCCACCAGTGCTTCTCGATCCTTTGCGCTACTGATGTCGCCTCTGAGAGTAAAACATTTTGCGCCCAGGGCTTCAAGTTCCTTTTGCGTGGTTTCGGCGCAGCTTTCATCCGGCTGCCTGTCGGTGGAAAAATCAAAATGATTCACCACTAGATCATAGCCTAGTCGTGCCAACTCCAAAGCTATCCCTTTACCGATCCCCCGACTCGATCCCGTCACTATTGCTACATATCTCTCGGCCATATTTTCATTCCCTACTTACTCTTTTTCTTCAAAGCTGCCTTCAAGATCGGCATCAAAACAGTTTTCCATTTAGCGTACCCTTTTTCGTTCAGGTGCAACCGATCTTTGATGAACAGAGAATCGTCCGGCTCACCTTTTTCGGTCAGCAGACATGCTGCACAATCCGCGTAATATAGGCGTTCATTTTTCTCACTGTATGATTGGATCATCTCGTTCGCCTGTTTCATTTTCGGCCACAGGTTCCACCGCGCGCCGCTCGGTTTGATACTGATATAAATGATCTTCGTTTTCGGCAAATCGGCATGCACTCGCGAGACGAATTGGCGGTAATCGTCGAACACCTGTTCAGGGCTCCTGCCGGCGTTTATATCGTTATCGCCGCAATAAAACACAATCAGTTTTGGTTTATACTTTAATACGATCCGCTCGATAAAATCGTTTACGTCCGAGATCTGCGAACCGCCAAATCCGCGATTGATTACCGGCAGTTTTGGGAAAAAATCTCTTGTCGGCCACATCCGAATACTACTGCTGCCTGCAAATAATACCGGATTCTTCGGCCAGGCGTTCTTGGCATCCCAGTTCTCGAATTCCTGAATCGCCTTTTCCCAATGACTCTCCTTTGGTGTGTCCTGCTCTTTTGTCCAACCGGTTACGATTTGGGCCAAAATAAATCCAAGGATTAAACTGGTTCGTTGCAAGCGCATAAGATTCTCCTTTTGGAAACGGTGTTTTGTTTATGAATACATTATCGTGTCATAGTTGCCGCCTGGAGTATATCGCGGACGGCCTGAGCGGGATCCGGGTGGGTAAAAATCGCGTTGCCGGCGACCAGAGTATCGGCGCCTGCCTCGACAATCATAGGCGCCGTGGCAGTGTAAATCCCACCATCGACTTCCAGGCGCTGATCGTTACGCATCCTCATTCGCAGTTCGCGGGCGCGGTCGAGACTTTCCGGGATAAATTCCTGTCCGCCGAATCCCGGTTCTACGGTCATCAAAAGGACCATATCCACATCTGCGATGATGTCCTGAAGCGCGGATGCCGGCGTTTTGGGTTTGATGGACACGCCGACGGATACTTTGAGATCGCGCAATTGCTGAATCATCGCCTTCGGATCGTCCACCGCTTCCAGATGAAACGTGATCCCGTCGCTGCCGGCCTGGATAAACTCGGGTGCATATTTCGGCGCGTCGCTGATCATCAGGTGCGTGTCGAAGAACAGATCGAAATGCGGTCGCAGCTTCTTCACGACGACCGGACCAATGGTAATATTCGGAACGAAGTGGCCGTCCATGATATCAATGTGCAGAATGCGTACTTGCTTTTCGACTTGGCGCACATGATCCGCCAAACGCGAAAAATCCGCACTTAAGATTGACGGCGCAATTTCAATCGTTCCCGCTGCCGGCAGCTTTCTCACTGTATTTCTCCCTGATCGTACTAATTATTCAAGTCGCATAAATTGTCATTATATAAAAAAAACGTGCCCAGGCAACACCCAGGCACGCTTATTTCCTCATTCGCTCATCTACTCTGTTACTCGTCTATTCTTTATCATCGAGGATTTCGAGGCAGGCGAACTTTTTCCCTTCGAGGAATTCGAGGCTGGCGCCGCCGCCCGTAGAAATGTGACTCATACGACCTTCCAGTTTCAGTTCGGCCACCGCAGCGGCACTATCGCCGCCTCCGATCACGCTGACAGCACCGTTGTCGGTGGCAACGGCAATCGCTTCCGCGACTGCTTTGGTACCGGCATCAAAGGGTGGAGTTTCGAACACGCCCATGGGACCGTTCCAGACGATGGTTTTGGCGTCGGCAAGTTTGTCGGCGAAGAGTTTGCAGGTTTCCTGACCGATATCGACGCCCATCCAGTCCGACTCGATATTGCCGGTGTTGACCTTATGTTCGGCGCCGGATTTAATTTCCTGCGTAACGACATTATCGACCGGCAGCACCAGTTCACAGCCTTTGGTCTTGGCCGAACTGAGTAGATTCGAGGCGACTTCAAGTTTATCTTCTTCGCAGATGCTGTTGCCGACCTCATATCCCTGCGCCTTAAAGAACGTGTAGGCCATCCCGCCGCCGATCAAGATACGATCTACCTTACCAAGCAGGTTCTCGATGACGCTGATTTTATCGCTGACCTTAGCGCCGCCGAGGACGGCGACAAAGGGCTTGGTTGGTTTCGATAGGGCCTGATCCAGGTACTGTAGTTCCTTTTCGATTAAAAAGCCGCAGACGCGTTTGCCCGGTCCCAGAACGCTCGGTACGCCGTACATCGACGCGTGCTCACGATGGGCCGAACCGAAGGCGTCATCGACGTACAAATCGGCGACCTTGGCAAGCTGTTTGGCAAAATCAGGATCGTTTTTCGTTTCGCCGGGATGGAACCGGACATTTTCCAGGACCATGACCTCACCGTTCTTGAGTTGATTGGCCATGGCTTCTACTTCCGGGCCGATACAGTCCGGCGCCATTTTGACGTCCTGGTCTAATAATTCACTTAACCGTTTTGCCGCCGGCGCCAGGGAGAATTTATCATCCCGTTCGCCCTTCGGTCGTCCGAGGTGCGACGCTAAAATCAAACGAGCGCTATTTTCCAAAGCCAATTTAATCGTAGGCAGCGCCATCCGAATCCGCCGATCGTTGGTCACGTTGCCATCATTATCCAGCGGCACATTGAAATCCACCCGCATGAATACTTTTTTGCCTTTTAGGTCGATGTCCGCAATGGTCTTCTTGGCCATGGGTTTGCCCTTTCCAAAATATCCGGGAAAATGGTCGAGGGCTCAGTGAAAATCTGAGCCCTGACGTAAACTATTCGTAAAGGATTGTAAACTAAAGGCTTGCCAGCTTCTTGATCATGTCCACGGTACGGCAGGAATACCCCCACTCGTTGTCGTACCAACTGACCACCTTGACCAGTTTGGAACCGCCCTTGGGAACGGTCATCGTGGAAAGAGCATCGAAAATACTGGAGTGATTGTTGCCGATGATATCGCTGCTGACGACCGGCTCGTCGCAGTATTCCAGGATACCCTTGAGTTGTCCCTCTGCCGCCGCTTTGACCGCTGCGTTGATGTCATCGACAGTCGCGCTCTTGGCAAGCTGAGCGGTCAAATCGATTACGCTTCCCGTCATCACCGGCACTCGCATGGCAAAACCGTCGAGCTTGCCGTTCAGATCCGGGATCACCTTGCCGACGGCCCGGGCGGCCCCGGTCGTCGTGGGAATAATATTTAACGCCGCGGCGCGGGCCCGACGTAAGTCCTTGTGTATCAGATCCAATACGTTCTGATCGTTGGTGTAGGCGTGAATGGTGGTCATGGCCCCAAACTCAATACCGAATGAATCGTGCAGTACCTTGGCGATCGGCGCCAGGCAGTTCGTCGTACAACTGGCGTTCGAGACGCATTGGTGTTTGGCGGTAAGGGTATCATCGTTGACACCCAATACAATCGTAGCGTCGATCTCATCGCCGGCGGGTACGGTCAGGATGACCTTTTTGGCGCCGGCCTTGAGATGATCGCCGTAACCGCCCTTTTCGCTTTCGCGTTTGCGGAATACACCGGTGGACTCGATCACAACCTCTACGCCCATATCGGCCCACGGTAGGTTGGCGGGAGATCGTTCCGAGAGGACCTTAATTTTATCGCCGTTGATGACGATATCACCGCCTTCTATAGCCACGTCACCCTTGAATTTTCTCATGATCGTATCGTATTTGAACAGATGGGCATTTGCTTCCGGGGAAGCCAGGTCGTTCACTGCAACAACATCGAATTCACCCTTGCGGTCGGCCATGACCCGCATGACGGTACGTCCGATTCTACCAAAACCATTGATTGCTACCTTAATGGCTGCCATTGACTTAACTCCTTGTCTTTTAAATAGTTACCATAAAAACGTTCGCCTGTTTCCTAACCAACTTTTCTGAGTTCTATATGCTGGAAAGGTACCCGTATTCTGACGGTGAAACCCCAATCCAGACCCGGTAGTTTATCGTTTTAAGCCTTTCTGTCAAACAATTTATCCTGATCCCCAATACTAGGAAAATATCCGTTGACAATAGGTACTATTGAATAGTACAACATAATACATGAAGCGTATGTTCCTGGAATCTCGCGCGTTTAGTCAATTTGTCAGGTCTGGGAAATTCTCGGATCGACAGCTTAAACAGCTTCAGTATGACATTATGAAGGGACATGGCGAGACCGTGACCGGAACCGGTGGTTTTAAGAAAATACGCTGTGGCAGTCAACACGCCGGCAAACGCGGCGGTTGGAGGGTGATCTTTGCCGATTATCCAAAATGCGGCATTACGATTCTTGTGGCTGCATTTAGTAAGAATGTACAGGAAAATCTATCACAAAGTGAGTGTAACGAGCTAAAGAGACTAAAAGAAATCCTTGATAAAGAGGTGAACAAACGTTATGGCCAAAATAAAGAAAAATAAAACAAATGAGTTTTTTGAAGGAATTCGAGACGGCACACTGGATGTGATAGAATCCCTACAACAGGGAAAACTACTGACCGCCAAAACCGTCGTAATTCCGGATTCACCAAGAGCTATGAATCCCAAGGAGATCGTTTCTTTACGAAAAAAACAGCTTAATGTAAGCCAGCAGGTTTTTGCCGGTATGCTTAATGTATCCATAAAAACCGTTCGTTCCTGGGAACAGGGATATAACCAGCCTACAGGCGCCACTTTACGTCTGCTGCAATTAACCCGGGAGCAGCCGGATATTTTATTGCGCCATATCTCGCCGGCCAAACCCCGGAAATCACCCACCAGGAACAGAACTCGGCCTACGAATAAGCCGACTAAACATAAAGCGGAAAAAATTTCTCGTCGCAATCGTACCTGAATAAATTTATAGCCACAGAGTGCACCGAGGACACAGAGGAGATATCAGTAAAAAAGATTAAACAGGCATATTTCTTTATTGTCTTTCGATCCTGGTAAGGTTTTTTATACGGTGGAATTACTCTACCAAGGGATGGTGACGCCTCTGGTTGTTATAAAATGGGATTTCATCTAAAATAATAGTGTGGATGCCAAAGGTTTCAAGGAAAGCGATGTATCTTATGTAGATCAATCTAATTATTATTCGGAGTTTTGGAGAACAACGTGCGCGAACACGAGAAACTGAAAGAGGCCAAATATTTTGCGCAATCCATGGAAGCCTCGATAAATAATCCGGAATTCTTTTCTTATGAGTTAAGCGCGTTCTTATCTGCTGCGTGTTCCGTGCTTCAGTATGTATATGAGAGAATCAGAGCTAATCCAAATGAGCGTCAGTGGTATAATGACCAAATGAGTGCTAGTGCTATCTTTAGGTTCTTTAAGTGTAAGAGAAACTTTAATATTCATACCGAGCCGGTACACCCCTCAAAGCATATTGCTATCTCTATAACCGAGCACATCAACATTTCTACATCGATTGGGGTAAAAATGCAGAAAAGGGATGGAACTACAAAGATTCATCAACAAGAAGAAGGACCGCTCAAACCGAGACCACAGGTAACGAACACCGAAGTAAAATATCGCTATATGTTTGTAGATTGGCCCGGCTCCGAAGATGTAATATGCCTTTCGCATCAATATTTAGCAGCTCTTGAGAATTTTGTAAGGGCTGGTATAAACAATAGTGGAATTATCTCATAATCAACGAATACATAATATCAAGCTCAACTTGAATGCGTAGAAGCACTGAGTTGTTTTACTTTTACACGTCGGTTAATATAAACATTGGGTGGCGTAGAAAGCCGGCTACGATATTTTCTTCATAAAGCTTAGCTTGTCAAACCGGAATTCATACGATCCGGCGGCGAAGCAAGTGGCACTCTTTTTCATTAAGTCCGGATCCTTGTTATATTTAATCCGGATTCAAGCCCGTCGGATCAGATAATCCCGGCTGCCAGAGCAATGGCAAGCAGAATCAGCAGGATAGTGATAATGGTATGAATAGTTATCAGGGTAACTTTGTGTAAGAGTCGGCTGCCGATAAAGGCCCCTAGAAAAGCCGCCGCTGTTCCCGCCAGGACCGGACCCACTACGCTGTTATCCTTGAGTTCAGAGAAATGTTCGGAAAAGTAGGTCAGCCCATAGATCAATAAACGGGAAATATCGACGATCACAGCGGAAACGACCATCGTACCGATCAAAACCTTTTTTTCCATTCCCAGTTTGGAAAGAAATGCCGTCCGCAGGGCGCCCTGATGGCCGGAAAGTCCCCCAAAAAAACCAGACAGACCGCCGCCCAAGGGAACGTATTTCATCGGCAGGGATAGTTTGCGAAAGGGAGGAAGCTGTTCGAAAACAGCGAAGAAAGCGATCAAGACGGCGATAGCGATTTTCACCACGGTAATGTCGAATTCGCGATTGCCTATTCGATATTGCGCCAGTGGTTCGATGTCGGAGATCGTTTTCAACAGTAAGGCACCGAGAGCAGCGGTCAGGGCGGCGGGAACGGCAAAACGCAGGACAATCTTCTTATCCGCGAATTTGCCGAGCAAAACGAGTTTGAAGAGATTGTTGGCCAAGTGTACGACCGCTGTCGCCGCAATCGCAACCGGGAGGTCGAAGAATAACGCAAACGCCGGCATCAACAGCGTCCCCAGACCAAATCCGGAAAACAGCGTTAATCCCGATACGAATAAAGCCACCAGACAAATAATCAGGTATTCCAAAAATCACCTCTTCTATTTGATTATATTGTAGGACGAAAAATCAAAAGCGTATATTCAAGTTTTGTTAATCTATTGCAGGATAGATAATAGTGATTGCTCTTGCAAAACTGCGAGCTTGGGGCAATAATGAAGGATTGTAAACCCGGGGCATAGAATTCATATGTCCTTATTTGACAATGACTTGAGGAATTTAAACAGCGTAGAAATGCAGGAGAGTTTTGGATGTTCAACCCGGTAAATTCCACCTGTAAAC
>CAZNQT010000230.1:0-7629 GCA_964574885.1 uncultured Pirellulales bacterium | reverse complement strand
TGGGTGTGGACCTCGATAAATTCCTCCCTACCCCAGACCCGAATTTACGCTCAGAAATCGAAGCCGAATTCCAGCTCACATCTGAGCACAAAATCATCCTCTGCGTCGCCCACCTCTTCCGACGCAAAGGTATTTTCGAATACCTCGAAGCCGCCCAACAAATCATCGCCCAACGAAACGACGTTTGTTTTCTCCTCGCCGGCCGCGGCCCTATGTATGACCAACTACAAATCCGCATCCATACGCGCCAACTGCACGATCATTTCAAACTCCTCGGCTGGCGCCAGGATGTTCATCGCCTCATGCAGGCCGCCGACCTCTTCGTCCTGCCCACCTATTATCCTGAAGGTCTCCCCGTCGCCATCCTCGAAGCCATGGCTTGTGCCAAACCCGTTATCGCCACCCAACACCGTGGTTGTTTGGACGTCGTTGTCCAAAACCAAACCGGATACCTCATACCGGTTAAACAAATCCTTCCTCTCATCGAAAAAATCCACCTGCTACTCGACGACGAACTTCTCCGCAGACAATTCGGCCAAAACGCCCGCCGACATGCCGAAATCCATTTCGCTCTGCCCCATTGCACCCAACAAATCCACCACGCCTTGCAGTGCCTCTTATCATAAGCGAACCATCAAATTCTAGCCTTTATCCTTATACTTCAATGTTCCAAAATCGATGGCGCCAGGTAAATTATATTAATTATAGGTAATATGAGTCTTGAATTACCACGCCCGTTTTTTTGTTTTTTTGTCTTCCTTTTTCCCCGATTTTTCCTTATAATATAGTTGAATCGATTGCAATATATAATACCAGGATAAATTGACATAATGGAAAGGTAGGCCCCATGAGTGTCTCTCTACATAAACTCCCTGAACAAAAGAACTTGCAGCACCCAAATCCGAAATATATTACCAAAATGGAAAAACTGACAAAATTGTCGGACGTTGAACGACAACTTCTCGCCGAAGTCGAAAAAATATACCGCTTTCGTACTAACGAATATTATCTTTCCCTCATCGACTGGAACGATCCCGACGATCCCCTCCGCCACCTCGTTATTCCCCACATTCACGAAATGGAACCTTGGGGTGATCTTGATCCTTCCCGCGAACTCCAATATACCGTCTTCCCCGGCCTGGAGCATAAATACGACTCCACCGTACTTATGCTCGTCAGCAACATCTGCGGTTCCATCTGTCGATACTGCTTTCGCAAGCGGGTCTTTCAGGATCCGAAAGCCAATATCCTCTCCGACCTTCCCGCCGCCTTTCGATATATCCGGCAGCACTCGGAAATCACCAACGCCCTCGTCACCGGCGGCGACCCCTTGATAATGTCAACCAATAAACTCCGCAACATCATCCAACCCTTGCTCGACATTGAACACCTCAAAATCATCCGCATTGGTTCTAAAATGCCCGCCTTCAATCCCTACAGGCTCCAGGATCCCCAACTACTCCAACTCTTCCAAAGTATCCAGGAAAGAAACAAACAGTTTTACCTCATGGTACACTTCAACCACACCCGCGAACTTACCGATCTTGCCGTCCGGACGTTGAAATCCGTGCAGCAGACGGGCGCCGTTTTCGCCAACCAAACTCCCATCATCCGCCGCGTCAACGAGTCCCCTCAGGCTCTGGGGGAACTCTTCCAAAAACTCTCGTTCGTCGGCATCCCCCCTTATTATGTCTTTCAATGCCGACCCGCCTCCGGCAACAAATCTTACGCCGTTCCCATAGAAGAAGGATACCAAATCTTCGAACAGGCCCGCGCCCGAGTCTCCGGACTGGCTAAACGCGCACGTTTTGCCATATCGCACGCTACCGGAAAAATCGAAATCATTAGTCTCTCAAAACATCATATTTATTTCAAATACCTGCGTGCCGCCGATGATCGCGACAGTGGTAAGTTATTTATTTGTAAAAGAAATCCCGATGCCTATTGGCTCGACGATTACGACCCACCCCTCGAATCCTATTCTCTCGATTGCTACCAATAAAAAAACTGAAAGTACCAACTTCCAGTTTTTCTGTAAACGGAGAACTGATTCTTACGGGATCACTTTCAGTAACGGATACGTAAAAATCCCCGAGGCGCCTACCTTCTTCAGTTTCGGCACCAGATCCCGTGCCACTCGCTCTTCCAGAATCACTTCCAATGCCACATACTGCGCATCGGCCAGCGGATTCACCGTCGGCGACTTCTCCGCCGGCAGGATCGCCAGCGCATCGGATACTTTCTTACTCGGCAGATTCATTTTCAGACCTATTTTTTGACGACCCTCGATCGCCCCCCGCAATAGCAACACCACCGCCTCGATTTTCTCTCGCTTAAACGTATTTTCCCATGCCGTTTTATTGGCGATCAGCCGAGTCGTACTCGTCATCACCGTGTCGATAATTTTTAAATTGTTCGCCCGCAGACTCGATCCTGTCTCCGTGATCTCCACGATCCCGTCCAAAAGTCGAGCCTTCACCTCCGTAGCCCCCCAGGAAAACTCCACTTTTACGTGTATGTTCTTGTCCGCAAAGTATTGCTTCGTCACATTCACCAGTTCCGTCGCAATAATCCCACCCTCCAAATCCTCCGGTGTTTCCACCTTACTCTCATTGGGCACCGCCAACACCCAATGAGATGGTTTCGCCGTTGCCTTCGAATAGACCAGCTCGCATACCTCCAACACATCCGAGCCGTTCTCGCAGATCCAATCCTTACCCGTTAATCCCGCGTCGATCACTCCGTCTACCACGTAACGGCTCATCTCCTGCGCCCGAAACATCACCGCTTCCAGTTCCGGATCATCCACCGACGGAAAATAACTACGACTCTCTATCTGGATCGAAAATCCCGCCCGACGAAACAGATCGAACGTCGATTCCTGCAGCGATCCCTTCGGTAATCCTATCTTCAATACCTCACTCAACACACTCACTCCTCTTCTAAATCTCTTCCTGTTATATATTTCCCGTTGTTTATTTTACATTATACATTTTACATTTCTAACTCATCTACCCATTTACTCATCCACTCATTTACTTCTTTCTTCTTTTCGTCGTCTTCTTTTTCTTCTTCGTACTTGTCTTTTTCTTTGTCTTCGTATGTAAACTCTTTACCCCCTTAAAGTGATCCGCATGACGACGCAGCAGGGCATACACCTTATGAATCCGCGCGGAGGTTATCTGACGCTCCAGAAAACCCTGAACTTCATCTGCTGCCGCTTGCGCGTCCACTACCTCTTCCGCCCGCAGCATCTTCAGCATCGGCTCATGCATCGGAAACGCATGTCCGTCCAGGCCACGCATCATCACTCGCGACACTACATAAGGCGTAATACCCTCCAGGGATTCGATATACGTCTTTGCCTCTCGCTTACCCATCAGACGCAGGCTTTCCAGATCCATACTATGCATTTTACGAAACACCTGGCGGAGGATCTTCAGGATTCGCTCTGCGGTCGGCCGAGCCTCCTGGAAATTCTTGCCCAACGCCTCGATCACTTCCGTACTGCGACTTACCCGAAGCTCGTTGAAATCGACAAAATGATTCCGCAGTTTGTTCAACGCCGCGCGGGCTTTGTTCTCCGGATTGTATTCTGACAGACACGCCAGTATCAACTCTGCGGTCACGTCCTGAATCTCCGGCTCGGCTGCCACCCCCCCGCTACGCTGCAGACGATTGATCAGCTTCTTTAAGCGGGCTCCGTATTCACTGCTTTCCTTCATCGTTCGTCTCCGTTTCCTCCGACTTCATTTCTTCGCGCTCGGCTCGCTCCGCCGCCAACTCATCCAGGATCTGAGTAATCTCAAATCCCTTCTTCAGGGAGCTGTCCAGTTCAAAGTGCAGCGACGGGCAAACCTTCATGGTCAACTGTTCCGCCAGGTACGACTGAATATACCCGTGCGCGTGACGAATGCCCTTGAGACTCAGGTTCTGTTGTTTCGCATCGACGCCCAGCACGCTCAAATAGATCCGTGCGTTCCGCAGATCGGGCGACGGCTCCACTCGCGTTACGCTGATCAATCCCTGTATCCGTGGATCCGATAGACGCAACTGGATCGCCTCGCTCACCGCCGACCGAATCGCCCGCGACACCTTCTCTATCCGTCGAGTCGCCATGATCTTTTAATCCCCTCTTTTCTCGATCCTCTTTTGTAACCGCACCTTCTTCCTCATCTACTCATTTACTTTTTTATCACATTGTCTCTATATAATAATCAATCAAACTCAACTGGGGAATCGCACGCACAAAATCCACCACGCTCGATAAGGCCGAATCCACAAAGCGACGCTCGTTCGCCACCAGCGCCACCCCCAGGAGCGACGTCCGAATACTGTCGTTATAATCCACTTCCGCTATCGAAACGTTGAACTTATTACGGATCCGATCTTTCATACTCTTGATCACGCGCCGTTTATCTTTCAACGTCATCGCATCGAATACGCTTACCTGCATCTGCAATACGCCAACGATCATTGCTCGCCGAAACAAGCCCCTATTCTATTTTCCCGGGAGGGATGATTGTAAACCGCGGACTCACTTCCACCTGAAACTTTGAATCTGTTCATCCTTCAGGCTGCCAGCTTCAGGATTTTTTTCTTCTACTTCGCCCCTTCCATCATCGGCGCCAGCTTCCGGCTGACCTCCACCATCTCGTACGCCTCGATGAGATCCCCGATCTTCACGTCATCGAAATTCGCCAGTTTTATCCCGCACTCAAAGCCCGCGCGAGATTCCGTGATATCCTCTTTCACCCGACGGATCGATTGGATCGACATCGTATCGTTGATCACGATGTTGTCGCGGATCAAGCGAACTTTCGATGACCGCTTGATGACCCCTTCCGTTACGTAACAGCCCGCGATCGTGCCGAACCGGGAAATCTTGAACGTGTCCCGGACTTCCGCCCGACCCGTTTGTTTTTCTTCTATCTCCGGCGCCAACATTCCTTCCAGGGCCCGGTGAATATCTTCCGTTACATTGTAAATCACTCGGTACAACCGAATCTCCACTCCCTTCGACTCCGCCAGGTGCCGCGCTACCTCGTCCGCCACCACTTGAAAACCAATGATGATCGCGTTGGAGGCCTCCGCCAACAATACGTCGCTCTCCGATGATGCCGCCTACCGCGGCGTGCAGCACTCGCACCGCCACCTCCGAGGTGTTCAGCTCCGTGACGGAATCTCGTAACACGTCCACGCTGCCCTGAACGTCCGCCTTGAGAATCACGTTCAACTCCCGAAGCTCGCCCGCCGCGATCTCCGTAAACAGATTTTCCAGCGTTACCTGACGACGGAGCGCCAACGCCTTCTCTCGTTTCCGGTTGCGCTGTTCGTCCGCAATCTCGGAGGCCTGCGAAATATCTTCCACCGCAAAAAACCGATCTCCTGCGACCGGAACTTCATCCAATCCCGTTACCTCAATCGGCATCGAGGGGCCCGCTTCTGATACATCATGGCCCGAAGCATCGACTATGGTTCGGATGCGACCGTACGTACTGCCGCTCACGATCACATCTCCCGGTTTCAATTTGCCTTGCTTCATCAGCAGGCGGGCCACGATGCCCTGGCCCGTTGTCATCTCCGCTTCCACCACCCACCCCGTTGCCTCGCCCAACGCCTTTGCCTTCAAATGATGAAGTTCTGCCACGTAATCCAAATGCTCGATCAGATCGGCGATCCCTTCGCCCGTTACGGCACTGGTTTTAACGACTTCCGTCTCGCCGCCCCATTCCGCCGAGACCAAACCCTTTTCCGCCAACTGACCCAGAATCTTATTCTCATCCACACCGGGAAGATCGATCTTGTTCAGGGCTACTACGATTGGTACGCCCGCCGCCTGGGCATGACTGATCGCCTCCTCCGTCTGCGGCATCACCCCGTCGTCCGCTGCCACCACCAACACCACGATATCCGTCATGTTCGCTCCCCGAGCGCGCATGGCTGTAAACGCCTTGTGACCCGGGGTATCTAAAAACGTCACTCGACGTTTACCGTCGTCATATAAATATGATCCAATGTGCTGCGTGATGCCCCCCGCTTCCCCCGAAGCTACGCTCGCCTTACGTATTTGATCCAGGAGCGACGTCTTACCATGATCTACATGACCCAGAAATGCCACCACCGGCGGACGAGAGGACTGCTCCTCCTCCGGGTACGTTCGGTCGAACTTTTCCTGGAGCTTATCCAGCAGCAGCTTTTTCTCTTCTACCGTCAATTCCACCCCGAATTCCAACGACACCATCTGCGCTGTCTCCGCCTCCAGTGATTGCGTGATCGTGGCCATCACTCCCATGGTTACTAGCTTTGCGATTATCTCGTTCGCACGAACTCCGATCACCGCCGACAAATCTTTGATAAAGATTGGTTCTTTGATGGTCGCCTTTTCGATCTTCGCAGGTTCTCTGACTCCCCGAGAGACCGCGCGCTCATCATCGCGGGCCAGGCGACGCGCCCGACCCGATAATTTACCCGTGGCCGCCTGCGCCAATCGCTCCTGACGTTCCTGCCAGTCCCGGTCCCCCCATTCATGAGGCTCCTGAAATGCGCTTAACTCATGCCCGCGGCCGCTCCGGCGACTCGTGCGACTCTTCGAACGACGACCTTCCTGCTCGCCCTTTTCTTCGTCGCCCAGGACCGATCGACGCCGACCTTTCTTTCCGCTCGTTTTTACCTTCGAAGTTTCCATCGCCGCCATATCAGAATCCATTGGGGGCATCAGGTCCTTCAATGTCACACGATGGGGACGACTCGGAGGTCGGCGAGTCTTTTCCGGCTCCTCGACTCGGATCACTTGCGGACCCATGAGCTTCGCGGGTGCAGGGACATGATCGATCTTTTTAATCTGATCCTTCTTTTTATCCTCGGGACGTACAAAGCCGGGCGCCATACGCAGCGGAACCTCCGCCGCCGGAGCCGCCGTCTTATCGCCTTCCGGTTGTGCTCCTTTCTCCTTCTTCTTATCGACCTTCTTATCTTGCTTCTCCGACGCCAAGTCTTTAGGACTCTTACGTTTGGGCTTCCTGACTCGTTTACCTCCTGCTGCTCTCTTAGGTTCTTCGCTGACTTGCGATTCGGATAAACCAATTACCTGGATATCGACACCGGGCGCCGATGTTTCTTCTACGGAGGCTTCTGCCTGTGACGCCGACAGTGATGTTCCCTCTGCCTCAATCTCCTCTAATATTTCCGTCGGCGCTTGGGCGACCGCAGACGCCGCCTCCACCTCTTCGCCCGGTTCGACGACCATGACTGGCGCCGTCGCCTCAGGGGTGACTGTTTCCATGGTAATTGTGGCCGGCTCCGCTTTCGACTTTGACTTACGCTTGCGCGTCTTCTTGGCCTTCACCTTCTCCAGATCCACTGGCGCCGTCGTCTCCACCGTCAGACTCGTCTCGCCCTCCGTGTGCTCGCTGAACCATTCACGCACCGTCGCCTCTAAGCCCGCCGTCAGCGTACTCATATGGTTCTTGATCGTCAGACCTTCTGCCTGGCACTTATCCACGATCGCCGTGCTCTTGACTCCTAGTTCTTTCGCTAGTTGAAACACTCGCTTCGACACGCCGAATACCTCTCCATTCTCGTACCTGGTACTACTACTTATGGTTTTTATCTCGGTAGGGTGTACTC